>NZ_JBFRDV010000007.1:0-189606 GCF_052113945.1 Paenarthrobacter sp. RAF54_2 | reverse complement strand
CCCGTAAACCGAGCCTGGAACGGCTAGGCAATCCGGAGGTTCTTCAACGAGGCAACGAAGCCACTCATCCGGAGGTTTTCAAATGAGGCAACGTATTACTCTTCCCGGAGGTATTGCAATGAGGCAACAGGACCACGACACGAACGTTTCAGTGCCATACCTTTGCTCGGGCATGAGGTTGAGTCCTGCGCGCAGCTAGGCGCCCATGGCACCCGGCAGTGGGACTTCCAGAACCTTGCCTCGTGCGCCAGTAATGGCTTTCCACGACGCCGCCATGTCCTTCATGGCCAGGACCTCGGGGCCGCCAACGGTTCTGACCCGGTGCTGCTCGGGAGAAGGCGGTTCCAGCGCAGCTTCGAGCAATGCAGCTGCGGCTTCCCTGGGTGAGATCGTCTGGAACCGCACTCCCTTGAACACCGGAATCAACCGTATCTTTGCACCTGCACTAAAGATCATTTCGACCAGGCTGTGGAATTGCGTGGCTCTGATAACCACCGTTTCCAGTTCGGCCCTCGCGTAGACCCGTTCCTTTGCCGCTTTGGAGACATAGTAGGAATGGGCGCTCTTGTCGCAGTTGATAATCGACAACGCCACAGCCCTGCGAACACCTGCCTGGTGAGCCACGCCAAGAAGACGCTCGCCGCCGTCGGCAAATTCCTTTTGGGGTTTCCCGAACCGGCCCTCAAGGCAATCAATGACGACGTCGGCACCCGCAAGCGCAGCTGCCAGACCATCGCCTGTGGTGACGTCGCCCGCAAAGTAGCTGGCGCCGTCGTAATGCTTCTCCGAACCGGGAGGCGGCACGTGGCGACTCAGGGCGGATACTGTGTGCCCGGCGTCGAGCGCCTGGCGAACAACCTCACGGCCTACCTGGCCGGTGCCACCCGCAACACAGAGCGTGGTCATTCCGGGCTAGGCGCGGCGACGCTGCAGGACATCGTCCAGGTTACTCAAGGCACTCTGCCCCTTGGATGCAGTGCGCACCTGCGCAGCTGCTGCGGCCTCCGCCTGCTCAACACTTTGCTTCAGCACCGGCTTGCCCACAGGCTTGGGAGCGTCAGGAAGATCCAAAGGCTCCGGAGCGGGGCGCGGCGCCTTCGCGGCACCAACGTAGGTGGGCTTGGGAACCTCAACCGGTTCCCAGCTGGCATCCTCGGAACCAGCGGCCCCCTCGGCGGACCTATCACCAGCGGACTTGTCAGCGGCGGACTTGTCACCAGCAGACTTGTCTCCGGCCGCTAGGGCAACAGCCAAGGCAGCCTGGCGTAGTTCCACGGCCGAAAGGCGTGCGGCTTCCAGCTTTCCGGCCTCAGCATCGAAAACCGGGGTTTCCTTGGCTTCGACAGGCGCTTCCTTTGGCAAGTACCGTGCCGGGGTTTGGATGGGCACCACTGGTGCAGCCCGCCGCGCACGACGTTCACGGAGATCCCGGAGGGCGAGTCGCCGCAAAGTCACTACCGCAAGTACCGAACCCACGAACGACACCAACGGCAGCCAGACATTACCGGTGCCGAACAGCCGCAGTACGCCCGAAACAATGGCAGTCAACAATAAGGCCAGACCTGCCAGGGCCAAAGTGAGCCGGGCATAACGAATAGTAAAGGGAGTTGCGGGCGGCTTCCTGGCCGACGACTCAGCCACGCTGGATTCCTGGGGCGACGCCGGTGCTTTGCTGTGCATGGTCTCCATCGGTTTCTCCTGCCGGGGTGCCAAAGTCAGTACCACCCCTGCCTGCGTTTCGTCTGGTTCGTCGTCAAATGCCTCTGCTGAAACAGTGGCCGCCTGGACCTGCTGCCGTCTGTTCCGAAGAACGTAAGGAGCGACCCATACCATCCAAAGCGCGACAGTGACCACAAGGATCACTGAGCTGCTGAGAGGGAAGTCCACATTCAAAACCGTAGAAGCAAATCATCAGGGGCGGCGGCATTGCGGTCGGTGTGTCGTCGGCGAGTCCACAAATGAATGGAGATACGGCTCAAAAGGGGCTATGACCTGCCTGTTCTTCCTCTGAGCCAGGCGCCGAGGAGTCCCTGCGGAACCTCCTCCGAGGTCAGTGCGAATGATCGATGATCCGCCCACTCCCCATTGATGTGCAAGTACCTCAGGCGGTAGCCTTCGTCCCGGAATCCGAGCTTTTCCACCACCCGGAGACTTGGTGCGTTCTCAGGCCGGATATTGATTTCCATCCTGTGCAGGCCCAGGGTCCGGAAGCAGTGGTCCGTAGCCATGGCAACTGCCGTGGGAGCAATGCCGTGCCCGGCGCGTTCCTTGTCAACCCAGTAACCCAAGGTAGCCATCATCGCCGAACCCCACACGATGGATGAGACCGTCAATTGCCCCACAATCTGCGGCTCACGGAACCCCTCGGTCCGCTCCGTGATGAGGAAGGGCAAAGCCGTGGACTGCCGGGCTTGCGCATTCAGGGATGCCACCATTTGACGGTAACTCGGCAGGCGCCCACCCGGCGCAGGATTGGACGCCTCCCAAGGTGCAAGCCATTCACTGTTCCGCGAACGGACTTCAGACCACTCCCGCTTGTCGCGGTAACGGATGGGCCGGAGCACCAAGGCTCCGCTTTCCAGCGTTACCGGCCAGATCGCAGAGCCGTACACCGGTGTTATTTGGGAAGACCGGCAGTGAAGGTGGGCAGCCACTCGCGGAGCTCGGGGCCCAAGTCATCGCGTTCGCATGCCAACTCGATGCAGGCCTTCAAGTAGCTCAACTTGTCACCGGTGTCATAGCGACGCCCACGGAAGACAACGCCATAAACGCCGTAGCCTTCACCTTCCCCGGCAGCCAGAACCTCAAGGGCATCCGTCAGCTGGATTTCTCCGCCGCGTCCGGGAGCAGTGTTCTCCAGGACGTCGAACACTGCCGGGTGCAGAACGTAGCGACCGATCACCGCGAGGTTGGATGGAGCTTCTTCGGGGGACGGCTTTTCCACCAGCTGCTTGATGCGGACGTAGCCGTCTTCACCGTTTTCCTCGACGTCGGCGCAACCGTAGGCGCTGATCTTCGAAGGCTCAACTTCGATGAGAGCGACAACGGAACCACCGGTTTTTTGCTGGACAGCGATCATTTCGCTGAGCAGGTCCTCGCGGGGATCGATCAGGTCATCGCCGAGCAAGACCGCGAACGGCTCGTACCCGACGTGCTGCTTTGCACGCAGGACCGCGTGGCCGAGGCCGTTGGGGTCGCCCTGGCGGACGTAGTGGATGTCGCCCAGATTGGTGGCGGACTGGATAGCCTCCAGCTTGGCAGTATCGCCCTTCGCTGCCAGCGTTGCTTCCAACGCCGGCACACGGTCAAAGTGATCTTCCAGGGCGCGCTTGCTGCGCCCGGTGATCATCAGGACGTCGTGCAGGCCAACCTTCACCGCTTCTTCGACGACGTACTGGATGGCTGGCTTGTCAACCACGGGCAGCATTTCCTTCGGCATCGCCTTCGTGGCGGGGAGGAACCTGGTACCAAGACCCGCTGCGGGGATGACGGCCTTACGGACAGCATTGTTATCGAGAGTCACCGGACTAATGTAACGGAAGGAATACATCAACGGGTAAACCCTCGCCGTGGAAAGACGCAGAAACAGCCCTTGAACTGGAGCGGATTTGCTGCTTTACGTAGACGACGGTAGCCCGCGCGAATCTCATGATCGGACAAAAATGGCATCGAAGGAAGACATCCGCAGCAGCCGACGCCTGTACAGGCGCGGCCTCACCAAGGAGCAAGTAGCCGAAGCGGGCGAGGCGATTGCACGGCACGGCTTGGCCTGGGCCGAGAAAATCTCGGCCGGATCCCCCAGGACCTTCGCGATCTACGTCGGCGTCTCCCACGAACCCCCAACCATGCCCCTGATCGCAGGCCTCCACAACGCCGGCCACCAGGTGCTGCTTCCCGTCTGCGAAGCCGGCCGCCAGTTGAGCTGGGTCTACTGGACGCCGGAGACAGCTTTCGTCCGGTCCGACTACGCACCCATCGACGAACCCGAAGGCGAGCGTTTGGACAGTGCCGTGGTGAGCGCTGTTGCGGGCATCTTCATGCCGGCCACCGCGGTGGACCGGAATGGCAACCGCATCGGACAGGGTGGCGGCTACTACGACCGTCTCCTCCAACGTCTGGACAGTTCCGGTGGGCGGCCACCCACCATTGCGGTGGTGTACGACGACGATGTATTGCCTTCCGGAGCTATCCCCGCCGAGCCTTTTGACCGTCCCGTGCCGGATGCCTTGACACCCTCGGGAATCGTCGCGCTTGGCGGCGGAGAGTGACCTGGTTGACGCTACGTGAAGCCGCCCACCTACGTGGAGTTGGCAGATAGCGGATGAACGGGATGCTGATGATAGAATTGGCACTCAGGCCCTGCGACTGCTAATGCGGAGATTCTCCGCCACGGCTCCACAGGACCTGAACCTTGTCCTGAAGGAGGAACTCAGTGCCCACATACGCATACGCCTGCAAAGACTGTGACCATGCCTTTGACATCGTCCAGTCCTTCTCTGACAGCTCCCTGACGGAGTGCCCTGAATGCCAGGGCGCGCTCCGCAAGAAGTTCAACAGCGTCGGCGTTGTCTTCAAGGGCTCGGGCTTCTACCGCACGGATTCGCGCGATGCCAAGGGCAGCACCGTCTCCGCTGCGCCCTCCTCCCCGGCGACTCCGACCCCGGCTGCCGCGCCTGCACCAGCGGCTGCAGCCGCAGCAAGCTAGCAGCACTTTTCCACACCAGCACTTTTCCACATAGGGCACCCGGCCGCTGTTGGGCGGCCGAGCCCGGTGGCTAACGTGGCGTCATGCCACTAAAGTCCACCACTTCGCCACTCCCCCGCCGCGAACATTCAACTGCCCCTGCCCGGGGCCGTGGTCGCTCCCGAAACCCGCCAACCAGCACGGCTGGCTCTTTCCTCCCACGGAAGCAGGGGCCACATCGCCAAGTGAGGCTGGGCCCCAGGCAGAGCCTGAACTTCTGGGTCTCCCGGAATCGTCGGCTGACAGTTGCACTGCTGCTCTGCCTGGCCACGGGCATTACAGTCCAACAGCTAACCCCTGCCTCTGAGCAGCGCGTCAGCATTCTCGTCGCTGCCCGTGATCTTGCCGCAGGCACCAGCCTCACAGTGGCCGACTTCACCACTGTTGATGTGCCGCCCGACCTCGCGATCTCCGGAGCCCTGGAGGATCACGTTTCACTGGTGGGCCGCCAGCTTGCCTCGCCCTTGACTAAAGGGCAGATTCCCACTGAATCCAATCTTCTGGGGCCGGGTCTTCTCACTGGTGCACCTGTAGGTTCAGCTGCGGTCCCTCTTCGCATGGCTGACCCTTCATCCATCCAGCTTCTGTCCCCGGGACAGCTGGTGAATGTAGTACTCACTGCTGCAGGATCATACGACGAGTCCCGGCAAACCGAAGTCCTGGCCGCCTCCGTCCCTGTTCTTTGGACGTCTGCCCAAGGGGGCAAACCTGGCCAATGGCTTGGCACCAGCGACACCGACGGCTTGATGGTGGTAGCTGCAGATCCCCGGCAAGCAGAAAAGCTTGCCGGCGCATCCACGCTTGGCAAGCTTTTCTTCGTTTTGGTCAATCCCTAGGTTTGGTCAATGCCCAGGTTTCGCCAATCCCTGATGGAGGGCTTGGATTCGGTGATCTCATCAGCCCCAATGCGGGGGCTTCTGCTCCTTCAACCACTGCTCATGGTCATAGTTGCCTTCGTCGCCCCAACGCCGGGGATCGTCTTCAGCGGCCTTGGTAGGCAAGATTCCACCGGAAGCTTGCTTCGTCGCTGGCGTCTTTGACTCTGCCTGCTCTTCAGCGTTTTCGGCGCCTACAGCTGCGGCCTGTTCGTCAGAGCCGCTTTCGTTGTCGGTTCCCTGTTCATTCACTGGTACTTCAGTCCCATCCTCTGGATCACTGGGCGTTGGATTGCTGGCTTCTGCGTTGCTTGGTTCGCCATCCGTCCCCCTGCGCCGGTTCACATCTGCCTGCCCGGGCTGCTGAGATTCCAGCGATGCCTGGGGACTTCCCGGGCTTTGCCGATGCGAAGCCCGGGTTGCGGAGGAACCGCTGTACGAGGAGCTGCTGTACGTGGACATCCCATATGAGGAGCTGGAATACGAGGAACCTGCATACGAGGAGCCAGCATTATCCAGATTCAATTGTTCAACATCCATGTCCAGGAAGCCATGCTCCGCTGGCGGGGCGGCCTGGGGAACATGGTTCTCAAGTCCCAAATAGGACCCGATTCGATCTGCGCAGGACGAAGGATCCGTGAACACTTCGATGGTCCACAGGGACATGTAACGCCAGCCCATGCGTTCCAGCAGCTGGGGCCTCAGACGGCTGCGTTCACGGACACTCATGCGTCGGTAACGTTCCGTGCCATCGGACTCGATTGCCACCGGCGTGGGAATCTCGGCGCCTTCCCGTCCAATGGTGTGGACGGGATCGGCAGCGGCGGCAATGTCCAGGACACCGTCATAAAGGTGCCACACGCGGGCGCCCCTCGCCCGCAACCTCTCGCCGAGATCGGCAACCAGAGGGTCCTCCCCCAAAGCCTGTTCGCTGGCAACGGCGCGCGAAGCAGGAGTTCCAAGGTTGCTGTTTCCGGACAGTTCCCGGTCCAGCAGTTCGTAAAAGTCCACAGCCCCGTGCGCCAAGCGGTCCAGATCCAGATCTTCCGGGCGGAAGCAGCTCAGGACGTGCATGGAACGGCGGGCACGGGTCATTGCCAAGGCAAAGCGGTTTCGTCCGCCCTCGGTGGACAGGGGTCCGAACGAGTGCAAGGCGCGGCCGTGGGGTGTCCGTCCATAGCCCAGGGAGAAAATGACATGGTCGCGCACCAGGCCTTGGGCACGCTCGAGGTCCACAACGCGGAAAGACTCGGGGCCGGCGCCGAAGAAGGCGGACAACAAGGGGTGGTTGGGCAACTGAAGCCGGATAGCCTCGCCGATCCGCGCAGCGTGGCGCAGGCTGGCCGTGACCACCGCCAAGGACGTGCGGGGCCGGAGTCTGGCATGCTCGAAGACAAGATCCACCACGCGGTTGACCTCCGCCGTAACGGACTCAACGCCCTCATGGTCCGCGCCGGGGAGGCCGGTTCCATCGGGGATGTACTCCACCAGGATCGAACGATCCAGGCCAGTTACCGAATTGCCATCAGGCAAACGCCGGAGGCCGCCATCGTAGTAGTTCTTGCTCAGCTGCAGGATCAGATCCTCATCGACCGCCCGGTAAACCCAGTTCAGCTGCCAGGTGGGCAGGACGCGTGCCAAGGCTTTGAACGCACTGTCCACGCTCTCGTGGCTGGCCACTCCCGCCACGGGGGGTTCGACGGCAACGCTGAAGGTGCGGGCGTTCGCGACCTTCGCATCCCCGAAGGCTATGACTTGCCGGGCCCGTGCAATCGCCGGGAGGACGGCCTGAAGTGAGGTCGATTCGGCGTCGATGATGATCACGGCGTCAAACTTCTGCTCCGCCGGAAGAACTCCCGTCAACAGGTACGGGCTCACCGACCACACCGGAACAAGCAGGGGCACGAGGTCAGGGGCCTGCGCACTCAAAGCAGGGAGCGTCACCCGACCATCCTTCAGCAGGGCACGCAGCAACTCGGCTTGCCGGGGGTGCTCCACTATCCCTTGGCCCCACTTCCGGGCCAACTGCCACCGCAAACGCGCAGCACCACTGGCAATGTGGGCTTGGTCCGCAAGGCGGTACTCAGCTTCAAGACGGCGGAGGGAGTCGCCGTCGGACATGGCGAGGTAGTCATCACCACTGATCATTGCTTCCAAGGCAGACTGCCACCAGGCAAGGTCAAGCTCGGCTGCCACCGAAGTGGCCGGAACTTCACGGGCGGCAAGGTCAGCGAGCAGCTCGCCGAGCCCGTGCTCGCGCATCTCCTCAATCAGGAGTGTGCGCTCCGGAAGTGTTTCAAGCGTGGCTGTATCCGCTACCAGCCGTTCGAGCCGCTCCATCAGTTCCAGATACGGAGTCTGGTGCAGCGAACCACCGGCCGAAGTGTGCTTGAGTGCCTCACCCAGGCGGCGAAGCTCGCCATCGAGTTCGCGGTACAAGGACCCGAGGTCAGCGAGCCCCGACGGCACGGCCGGGTGACGTTGGGTGGTTGCATAGCCCGCCCACAGGGCACGCTGCTCCTGGACCAGGACCAGGGAGCTGTGCAGGTCCGCGATGTGAACGCCAGGCCGCACATACTCCTTCGCCACCCGCCGCAGCCTCGAACGCTGCATGGACGGCATCTCCAGGTTCCGCTCCCGCCTCCACGCCGAGCTCGCAGTTGCAGAGATGAGGTCATGCACCGGGCGATCAAAAATATCCGGAGTGAACTTGTCCAGGCTTTCGCGCACGGCAATCAGCAATTCAAGCTGTGCGCCCCACTCCGTGAAGGTGTCCGCCAAACGGATCTCGGCGTGATCCGAAACCTGCTTCATGCGCTCGCGCAGGACGGGAAGTTTCTCCTCGGCGATGCGCGCAAGCTGTTGGGCCTCTTCTGTCTCCTTGCGGGTTACGAGCCGGGCACCGTACCAGGGGCTGGAGGTGGAAGCCCGGCTGAAGCTGCCCAGCTCGGCAGCACGACGCAGGCGCCCAGCCAGTTCTTCACGGTCCTTGATGTTGTCCAGCACACTGCGCTTCAGGCGCACCGTGGTGGACGGCGCCGGGTGGATGGACGTCAGCTCGGCCAACGATTGCATAGCCTGGTACGGCGAGCATCCCCAACGTTCGCGGACATTGTGGAGCGAGGCAACATGGTCCCTCAGGGCATGCCGGTGTCCGATCAGCGTCTGATGGAGGTTCCCGAGTTGGGGTTCCAGCGCCTTTTCATTGCGCATGATGGCACGGACCAACTGGCCCATTAGCTGCTGCGGTGTGGTGCCGTTGCCCGGACGGAACAACATCGAATCCAGGCCCAGCGATTCCAGGTGCGCAGAAAGTCCCGCCAGGCTGGACTGCCGGTCTCCCACCACGAGAACGGATTTGCCTTCGCTGACCAAGGCGCCAATCGCATTGATTGCCGTCTGGGTCTGGCCGCTGCCCGGTGGGGTGCTGACAACAAGCGAATCTCCCGCGCGAACAGCGTCCACAACATACTGCTGGTCCGTGTCAGCGTCGAGCAAGAGGAGTTCGTCTGCCGGGTCGCGTTCATCAAGGCTGGGGAACCGCCCTGCTTTGATGGGTTCGGGCTCAATCTCGCCACCATTGGCAGCAGTTGCCAGCGCAGCCACGGTGGGGTTGTTCATGTTGATCCACGGATCATCCAGGTTTCCCGAAAGATCAGCCAAAGTGGTCACGAGCAAGTTGAATTCAACCTCGGCGCCGTGAATGGGCTGAACCAGGGTAGCCAGGCGATCCAGGACCGGTTGGGGGTCAAGCCGGGCCGTGTTGTAGGCCATGCGGGCTACTGCATTGACGTCGAAGACGATGCCGTGGACGGTCTTCAGGTGACGTACCAAAGCCGGGTTCATGCGTGCTTGCTCGGTGAGCTGCAACTCGAAATCGTCCTCGCCCGGGCGAACGGTCAGGATAATGGAGGTCAGCATGACAGGGGCGGAAACCCGCTGGGGTTTGCCGCCTACGGCTGAAGTCCACACCACCGTGCCGGCGGAGAGGTACCCGGCCTCGATACCGCGATCATTGCTGAGCTCAAATATTTTGGAGCGAATGTTGCGTGCGGCCCGTGCCGCCACCAGATATTGCTGGCGGTCGCGGATAAGCGTGGACAACCTCGTTCTACGCCCAGCCAACAGCTGCGCGAGGCCCGACGGATGTGCGTTGCTGAGATCGATGGCGCCTTCGGGCGTCTTCACGAAACGCAGCATCGTGTCCGCCCCTGTAACGGGCTTAAGTCCGGACAGCCATTTGCGGAGCTCTTCGGAGCCCTCTTCCTGGCCTTGACCTAATGACACAACTGCTGCCTTCTTTTCTGTACTAGCTTTAGACGCCTTGGACCATACCGGCATACTTTCGAGGGTAGCGGGAATACTCCTTCAGCCCGCTCCGCAACACTGTGCCAATGCGAAATTCGCCGTCATTTCACAGCTGAAAGAACAGTGGCCGGCCTCCCAGGGGAGGCCCGCCACTCAAAATGCTATTCCCACTCGATGGTTCCCGGCGGCTTGCTGGTGACGTCCAGCACCACGCGGTTAACTCCATCCACTTCGTTGGTAATGCGGTTGGAGATGCGCGCCAGGAGGTCATACGGCAAACGCGACCAGTCGGCCGTCATTGCGTCCTCGGACGATACCGGACGGAGAACGATCGGGTGGCCGTAGGTACGGCCATCGCCCTGGACGCCGACACTGCGTACATCAGCCAACAGAACCACCGGCATCTGCCATACATCGTTGTCCAAACCGGCAGCAGTCAGCTCGGCACGGGCAATGGCGTCAGCCTTACGGAGCAGGTCGAGACGCTCCTTGGTGACTTCACCAACGATCCGGATACCGAGGCCGGGGCCGGGGAACGGCTGGCGGCCTACGATTTCCTGAGGCAGGCCAAGCTGGGCACCGACCGCGCGGACTTCGTCCTTGAACAGGGCGCGCAGAGGCTCGACGAGCTCGAACTGCAGGTCCTCAGGAAGCCCACCCACGTTGTGGTGGCTCTTGATGTTCGCAGCGCCCTCGCCGCCGCCGGACTCGACGACGTCCGGGTACAGCGTGCCCTGGACCAGGAACTTGATCTTCTCACCCTCGGCAGTCGCCTGGGCGATGATGGCCCGCTCCGCTTCCTCGAAGGCCCGAATGAATTCACGGCCAATAATCTTGCGCTTGGTCTCGGGATCGCTGACTCCGGCCAACGCAGACTGGAAGCGCTCTTGCTCGTTGGCAACATACAGATTTACGCCTGTAGCTGCCACGAAGTCGCGTTCAACCTGTTCTGCTTCGCCTTCGCGAAGGAGGCCGTGATCCACGAAGACACAGGTCAACTGGTCTCCAACGGCCCTCTGAACCAGGGCTGCGGCAACGGCCGAATCCACACCGCCGGAAAGACCGCAGATGACCTTGGAGTCGCCGATCTGCTGGCGGATGCGATCCACCTGCTCTTCGAGGATATTGCCCGTGGTCCAGTTAGGGCTCAGGCCCGCGCCCTTGAACAGGAAGTTCTCCAGGACGTGCTGGCCGTGCACGGAGTGCTTGACCTCCGGATGCCACTGCACACCGTAGAGGCGCTTTTCCTCGTTGGCGAAGGCGGCTACCGGTGCGCCGGCCGTGGTGGCCAGCACTTCGAAACCCTCGGGAGCTTCCTGGACGGAATCGCCGTGGCTCATCCAGGTGTTCTGTGAGGAGGGCACGCCATCAAGAATCGAGCGGGCATCGCCAACCACCAGTGCTTCGGTGGCGCCGTACTCCCGGAGGCCCGTCTCGGCCACCTTGCCGCCCAGTGCGTTGGCCATGGCCTGGAAGCCGTAGCAGATACCAAAAACGGGCACCCCGGCTTCAAAAAGGTCCGCTCCAACGCGCGGAGCACCTTCTGCGTAGACGCTGGAAGGTCCGCCGGAAAGGATGATGGCTGCCGGGTTTTTGGCCAGAAGCTGCTCGGTGGTGAAGGTATGCGGAACAATTTCCGAATACACATTCGCTTCGCGGACGCGGCGGGCAATCAGCTGCGCGTACTGGGCACCGTAGTCAACAACCAGCACCGGCTTCTGGGAAGTCTGGGGTGCGGTGGGAGTAGTCACCAACCAAGACTACTTTGCCAGGCCGCCCCGGTGCACGTTGGCAGCGGCCCGAAGAGGTCAATTACGGGCTGGTGGTTAGGTATCTCACACCCTAACGCCTCTTGGGCTGGCCCTGATGCCGCTAGTAGCGCTTTGAGGCCTGCGGGTTGGCTGCCAGTTCGGCCTCAACCTGAGCGTGGAACTTCTTCTCGACGATGAACGACATCAGGGGTACGACACCACCCAAGGCCAGCAAGACCAGCTTGGAGAAGGGCCAGCGCATGAGCGACCACAGCCGGAAGTTGGACACCAGATACACCACGTACATCCAGCCATGGACGATCAATACAGTGGTGGAGATGTTGAAGCCACCGATCACGCCCTTGGGCTCAGACTCAGCGAATCCGAAGCCAAACGGCTTACCGGTCACGGCGTCCGTGCCACCGGCAAAGAGCGATACGCCGAAGCCATAACGGGCAATCAGCTCCGCGCAGAGCAGCAGGAGCATGGCACCGGTCAGGTAGGCCATGACTTTGTAGAACTTCAGCGCCGAACGGATCTGGGCTTCCGTTCCACCAAACTTGCGCTTCTTCGGCTTGGGTCCGGAGTGCTCGGGCTGGATGGCCGGCTTGGGCTCAATCATTACTGCACCTTTTGTTCTGGCCCAGGTTGCTGGGGTTCAGGGCTTGTTGGTTCGTTGGGGTGGTGATTATCTTCGTCGAACTCGTCGTCTTCGAGCTCGCGACGGTAGTCGTCAGCCACCATCCGCCACCAGATGTACAGGGCGAATCCTGCGAAGACCACCCACTCAACGGAATAGAAGAGGTTCAGCCAGTTGATCTGTTGTTCCGGCGGCTGCGCAGGGATGTTGAGGGGCTTTACCGCGTCATTGACGACGACGGGAACACCTCCGGCTAGTTCTGATGTTGCGGCAACGAAGCCTTGGTAGCTGGAGACGTCCCAGACGTTGATGAGTTCGGCAACGGCCACCGCAGACGCCCGGCCTGGACCGGCGTCGACGTTTGGCACCGGCGCTTCAGAGGGCAGCAGGCGGCCGGTCAGCGTGATAGTGCCCGACGGCGGCGGAACGGCTTGGGCGGCGTCGGCCACCCAGCCCCGGGCTACTGGAATCCAGGTCTTGGGCGAGGCCGCGACACCGCTCAGCTTCGGAGCATTGTCCACAGCGAACGCCGAGACAATCCAGAATCCCTTCTGGCCGTTGTACAGGCGGCCCTCCACGAGGACCTGCTTGGCGGGATCGTAGGAGCCGGTGGCCGTGACCATCTGGTCGGAGACAGAACCGGGGAAGAACTGCCCGGGCTGCAGGACGTCCACCAGCGGCTTGACCTCTTCAATGCCGGGCGATACGGGAGCTTCGTGCTGGGTGGACCGGCTGAGCTGCCACTGGCTGAGCAGCACAAAAACCGCGGACAAGAGAAGCGCAAAGACGAGTCCTGCGATCCAGCGGGGTTTCAGCGCGGTTTTCAACACCCCTTAACCGTACTTCGTCCGGCTGTAGAACAACGAAACGAAC
This sequence comes from Paenarthrobacter sp. RAF54_2, assembly GCF_052113945.1. Classification (NCBI taxonomy): domain Bacteria; kingdom Bacillati; phylum Actinomycetota; class Actinomycetes; order Micrococcales; family Micrococcaceae; genus Paenarthrobacter; species Paenarthrobacter sp. RAF54_2. The sequence continues at coordinate 176,415 of NZ_JBFRDV010000007.1, read as the reverse complement.
GGCAGGAACCTTAGCCCTGGAACGGGTCCCTGGGCTCCATCTCAATGGTCAAATCTCAGTGATCGAAGAACACCAGGCTGGAGTTGATGAGTTCGGAAATGACCTCGGTATCGTGAGCCCGGCGCAGGGACTCCCGGAATGACTCCTTGGAGAGCGAACGGGCCAAAGTAGCCAGGACTTCCAAATGGTCCGAGAAGGAGCTGGCAGGGGTGGCAATGAGCAGGATCAGCGTGGCGGGACCATCAGTGGCACCAAAATCCAGGGCATGGCCGAACTTCGTGACGCCCACTGCAATCGAAATCCGGTCTACGAATTCACTGCGTGCATGCGGCAGTCCAATGCCACCGGGAAGCCCGGTAGCCAGCTGGTGTTCCCGGGAATGGACCTGCTCCAGGAAGCCCTGGAGGTTCGAGATCCGGCCAGCCGCGTGAAGCCGTTCCGCAAGTTGTGCCGCAGCGTCGATTTTGTCCTCGGCAACGAGCTCCAGGATGACGGTGTCTGGCGTCGTCAGTTCCGCGTCATACCGGTCAAGTGGTTCAGCCAAGTCGTGTTCCCTCCAATGTGGCCTTCCGGCCGCAGGTCCTGTGTTTGCTCAGCGAAGGGGAACGATGTCATCGACTCCCATGCGCGCGGCGTCAGCTGATTCGTCATCGGGTTGTTGCTGGCTAAGCCGCTCAGCTTCCACCCGGGCCAGATAGTGCTTTATTTCGCTTTCCCGCTGTGCTTCGCTCCAGCCAAGGATTTCTCCCATCAGCTTAGCCACTACTGGCACTGCTGACACACCCCGGTCCCAGGCTTCGATCGAGATTCGGGTGCGGCGCGTCAAAACGTCGTGAACATGACGGGCGCCCTCATGGGTGGTGGCGTAGACCACCTCTGCGGCAAGGTAATCGTCCGCACCGGGAAGCGGCTCCCCGAGTTCAGGTTGCGCCGCGATGAGATCCAGCACTTCCGAGGCCATGGAGCCGTAGCGGTTGAGCAGGTGTTCCACGCGGGCAACATGGACGCCGGCTTCTTCCGCTGAGCGGCCGCGGCGGTTCCAGGCGGCCTTGAACCCCTCTGCACCGAGCAGCGGGATGGTTTCGGTGCAGCTGGAGGGAACCCGTTCATCCATCGCCCGGGTGGCTTCATCCACCGCATCTTTGGCCATGACGCGGTAGGTAGTGAACTTCCCGCCAGCCACCACCACCAGCCCTGGCACCGGATGAGCCACCACGTGTTCGCGGGAGAGTTTGGCGGTGGAGTCGTTTTCCCCTGCAAGAAGGGGGCGGAGTCCTGCGTAGACGCCTTCTACATCCTCGCGGGTGAGGGGCCGCTTAAGGACCTTGTTGACGTGCTCCAAGACGTAGTCAATGTCCTTGCTGGACGCGGCGGGGTGCGCCTTGTCCAGCTTCCAGTCAGTGTCCGTTGTCCCGATGATCCAGTGGCGGCCCCAGGGGATCACGAAGAGCACTGACTTCTCCGTGCGCAGGATCAGCCCAACTGTGGATTGGAACCTGTCCCGCGGTACCACCAGGTGAATGCCCTTGGATGCCCTGACCTTGAGCTGGCCCCGATCCGTAACCATGGCCTGGGTTTCGTCCGTCCACACGCCTGTGGCATTGACCACCTGCTTGGCACGCACTTCGAAGACGCTGCCGTCTTCCTGGTTTTCCAGCTTGGCCCCCACCACGCGTTCCCCTTCCCGGAGGAAGTCCACCACACGCACCCTGTTCACAGCATGGGCGCCATAGTGGGCTGCGGTGCGCACAAGGTTGACCACCAAACGGGCGTCGTCCACTTGGGCATCGTAGTAGCGGATGGAACCAACGAAGGCATCGTCCTTGAGGCTGGGAGCCGCCCTGAGGGTGCCGCGCCTGAAGAGGTGCTTGTGCATGGGAACACCGCGGCTGTGTCCGGACGTGAGACCCAAGGTGTCGTAAAGCATGATGCCCGCGCCCACATAGGGGCGCTCCCAGAACCTGCGCGTCAGGGGGTAGAGGAAAGGGACAGGGCGGACCAGGTGGGGTGCGATCTGCTGGATCAGCAAACCACGTTCCTGCAGGGCCTCCTGGACCAGCCCGAAATCAAGCATTTCAAGGTAGCGGAGGCCGCCATGGATGAGCTTGGATGATCGCGATGACGTCCCTGAAGCCCAGTCCCTTGCCTCAACTATGCCCACCGTGAGGCCGCGGGTCACGGCGTCGAGGGCTGCTCCAGCCCCCACCACTCCTCCGCCGACAATCAGGATGTCCAACTGCTTGCCGGGTTCGGCAGTGGCTTTCAGGACTTCAATGGATGCGGCACGGGATTCCGGGCTTAATGCTCCCGGAGAATTCACCTGCGGACCGCCTGCGACATTGCTCATCGGACCCCTCCTCAAACGCAACTGCTGGTAGTCCCCTACCCTACTTGTTGGCTGGTCCGATTGGCAGAAGTCCTAGTTGCCCGAGTATGGGGATACTACGACGTCCACGCGCTGGAATTCCTTGAGGTCCGAGTACCCTGTGGTCGCCATGGACCGACGCAGAGCGCCAATGAGGTTGGACGTACCGTCGGTGTGGTGCCCGGGCCCGAAGAGGACTTCCTCCAGGGATCCGACCGTGCCAACGTTGACGCGGTCGCCACGGGGTGATTCGAGGTGATGCGCTTCCGGACCCCAGTGCCAGCCGCGGCCCGGAGCTTCTTCGGCGCGCGCGAGGGCGCTGCCCAGCATGACTGCGTCCGCTCCCATCGCGATGGCCTTGACGATGTCGCCCGAGCGGCCCATGCCGCCGTCGGCGATGACGTGGACATAGCGCCCGCCGGACTCATCCATGTAGTCGCGACGGGCCGCAGTGACGTCTGAAATGGCCGACGCCATGGGCGAATGAATGCCCAGCGCACGGCGCGTGGTGGTGGTAGCACCTCCACCGAAGCCAACCAGGACGCCTGCGGCACCCGTCCGCATGAGGTGCAGGGCCGGTGTGTAACCAGCTGCTCCACCAACGATCACGGGGACATCGAGTTCGTAGATGAACTGCTTAAGGTTCAGTGGCTCATGGTTTTTGGAGACGTGCTCGGCGGAGACCGTGGTGCCACGGATGACGAAGATATCGACGCCGGCAGCCACCACGGTCTTGTAGTGTTCCTGGGTGCGCTGTGGGGTCAGGGAGCCGGCCACGGTGACGCCGGCGGCGCGGATTTCTGCCAGGCGGGAGCTGATGAGCTCTGGCTGAATGGGTGCCTGGTAAAGATCCTGCATTCGGCGGGTGACGGCCGGGCTGCTGGTTTCGTTGGCCAGGCCTGCGATCTCGTCGAGCACCTTCTGTGGGTTTTCGTACCGGGTCCAGAGGCCTTCAAGGTCCAGGACGCCAAGACCACCCAAACGGCCCAAAGTGATGGCCGTGTCCGGGGACATCACAGAGTCCATGGGGGCGGCAATCACCGGCATGTCGAACTTATAGGCGTCGATCTGCCAGGAGACAGAGACGTCCTTCGGGTCACGCGTCCGACGATTCGGAACGATCGCGATGTCATCCAGGGAGTAGGCACGACGCCCACGCTTGCCACGGCCAATCTCAATCTCATAAGTCACTGCTCGAGTTTATCCCACCAAAACCAAGCCATCGTTTTGTTCCAAGCTGCTCTTAGGGGGTGTTCTGGCTGGTCTCTTCCACGGTGAGCTGGGATTCGAACATCCGGAAGTACCGGCCCCTCAACGCCACCAGCTCCTTGTGCGTTCCTTGTTCGGCAATCCGCCCGTCCTCCAGCATGTACACGACATCTGCCTTTTCGATGGTGGCCAGCCGGTGGCTGATGGCAATGATGGTGCTGTTCCGGTCCGCGAAAAGCCGGGTGAAGATCCGGTGCTCGGCCAAAGCGTCGATGGCCGACGTCGGTTCGTCCATGACCATGAAGGAGGCATCCCGGTAGAAGTTCCGGGCCATGGCCAATCGCTGCCATTGCCCGCCTGAGAGCCCACTCCCCTTTCGTCCGCGGGGATCCTCCATCCAATTGCTCACATGGTTTTCCAGGCCGTTGGGCAGCTTGTTGATGAATTCCATGGCCTCGGCATCTGAGGCTGCCCTCCGGATGCGTTGCTCGTCCCGGGCTTGATCGACATCGCCCAAATAGATGTTCTCCGCGGCCGTAGCGAATTCATACTTCAGGAATTCCTGGCTGAGGACCGCAAGGTGCCGGTGCCAACTGGTCACGTCGATCCCGGTGAGATCGACGCCGTCGAGCAGTACGTGGCCTGAATCCGGCCGGTAGAGACCGGCCAGGATCCGGATCAGCGTGGACTTTCCTGCGCCATTCTCACCAACTATCGCAATGTGCTGGCCTGCCCTGATGGTCAGGGAAATGCCCTTGATAACTTCAACGTCACTCCCCGTATAGCTGAAGCGGATGTCCCGCATTTCCACAACGGACGGCGACTTCACCAAGGGAGGTTCGTGGCCGCTGGGCACCGGAAGCGCCATGAACAGCTCGTAGTCTTTGAGGTTGGCAAGGTCTTCGTCAATGGAACTCAGCGACGAGACCAGGTTGCTGGCGGTGGACAGGGCCCGGCTGACGATCTGTTGGATGTAGAGGAACTGCCCTACCGCCTGTGCCCTGGCAATGATTTGTCCCACCACCCAGATCAACGACACTACTTCGGCCCCATACTGCAGGGCGTCCGCTGCGAGCTGCTTGGGGATGTAGCGCTTCTGGAAATCCAGCCGCCGGCGCTCGTCAGCGTCCCGAAGCCGGGACCGCAGGTCCATCAGATAGCCCACGATTCCATAGAGCCGCATCTCGGCAATGTGCTGGGGCCTCAGGAGGTTGGTCTCGATCATTCGCCGTTGACGCCGGGAATCCACTTGGGTATTCCAATGGGCTATTTGCTCTCGTGAGAGTTTGAACTGCAAGTAGACGCTCGGGACGATCGCTATCAGGACAATGACAGCGATCCACCAACTGACCAACAACAGCGCACCGACTGCCAGGATGACCGAAACCAACTGCGTAAAGATGGCCGCAATCCTGTCCAGGACCCGCGCATAGGAATCGGAGAACCGCTTGGCGCGATCGTAGAGGTCCACGGTTTCTTTGTCGTCATAGCGCCAGAACTCCAGCGCCAGGAAGCGCTCGTACATCATGTCGCCGACGATCGCGCCTACTTTGAAGCTCATCAACTGCTGGATGTATCGGTCGACGCTGCTGAAGGCGCCCCAAAACAGTCCCAGCGCGGCGGTAATGATGACGTACAGAATGGCCCGTGGACCGGCGTCGGGATCTCCCGCGTAACCGGCCGCCAACGCAGTGGTGGTCAACGCGGCGAAGTAGGTGGTTACCAGCGGCAGCGTGGCCGAAATCAGGGAGCCAGCCACTTTCATGATGACTGCAATCGGGGATGCCTTGAAACTCACCTTCAGGACCTGCCCGACGGCGCGTGCGTATGGCCGGAGGGCAAGCTTGCGGGGCGCTTTGCCGGGTTGGACTGAATTCAGCCGGACTGACTCCGGGTGCCGCGGTTGTGCGGGCTTTTCGGACATGTCCCCAGCCTATTCCTACCCACAGACATTTCAGTTGCGGCCCTTAAACAGCTGTTCCCCATGGAGGCTTCCACGGGGAACAGCTTTTTAGAAACTGATGTCAGCGGGAACCGTAGTTGGGTGCCTCCACCGTCATCTGGATATCGTGCGGGTGCGATTCTTTCAGGCCGGCAGGAGTGATCCGGACGAACTTGCCGCGTGCCTTGAGTTCGGCAATCGTGGGGGCGCCGGTGTAGAACATGGTCTGGCGGAGGCCACCGACCAGCTGGTAGGCCACCGATGCCAGCGGACCACGGAACGCGACGCGGCCTTCGATGCCTTCCGGGATGAGCTTGTCATCACCGGACACGTCAGCCTGGAAATAGCGGTCCTTGGAGTAGGACGTGTTCTTTCCACGGGACTGCATGGCGCCAAGGGAGCCCATACCGCGGTAGCTCTTGAACTGCTTGCCGTTGACGAAGATGAGCTCGCCGGGAGACTCTTCACAACCAGCCAGCAGTGAGCCGAGCATCACGGTGTCCGCGCCGGCAACGAGCGCCTTGCCAATATCGCCCGAGTACTGGAGGCCGCCGTCGGCAATCAGCGGCACGCCGGCCGGAATGGCAGCTTTCGCGGATTCGTAAATGGCCGTGATCTGGGGAACGCCGACACCGGCTACAACACGGGTGGTGCAGATGGAGCCTGGGCCCACACCGACCTTGATGCCATCGGCACCAGCGTCAATCAGGGCCTGGGCTCCTTCACGGGTTGCTGCCTGGCCACCAATGATGTCCACGTGGGCAGCAATCGGGTCTGACTTCAGGCGGCGGATCATGTCCAGCACACCCTGGGAGTGGCCGTTGGCGGTGTCCACGAAGAGTGCGTCCACCCCGGCGTCGATGAGCTTCATGGCGCGTTCCCAACCGTCGCCGAAGAAGCCGATGGCAGCGCCTACGCGCAGGCGGCCTTCGTCGTCCTTGGTGGCCAGCGGGTACTGCTCTGCCTTGGTGAAGTCCTTGGTGGTGATGAGGCCCTTGAGGCGGCCCTGCTCGTCAACGAGCGGGAGCTTCTCAATCTTGTTGGTGGCCAGCTTGTGCGAGGCTTCCTCGCGGCTGATGCCCACATGGCCGGTGATGAGCGGCATCTTGGTCATGGCATCGCTGACGCTGCGCAGCGGGAATTCAGATTCCGGAATGAACCGGGTGTCGCGGTTGGTGACGATACCCAGCAGGCGTCCGTCGATGTCCACCACGGGAAGGCCAGAGACGCGATAACGGGAACACAGCTCGTCCAGTTCCTGCAACGTGGCCTGCGGGCCGATGGTCAGCGGGTTGGTGATCATGCCGGATTCGCTGCGCTTGACGCGGTCCACATGCTCAGCCTGGTCATCGATGGACAGGTTGCGGTGCACGACGCCCAGACCGCCCTGGCGGGCCATGGCGATGGCCATGCGGGACTCAGTGACGGTGTCCATGGCAGCGGAAAGCAACGGAGTCTGCACCGTGATGCGCTTGGAAATCCGGGAGGACGTGTCCGCGTCAGAAGGGATGACATCGGTGTGTCCGGGGAGGAGCAGGACGTCGTCGTAGGTCAGGCCTACGAAGCCGAAGGGATCGTGTTCGGGCTGGGTCATGAGTGCGGCCTCTTACCTGGGTTCTGGGGGCTTTAACTGGTAGGGGTTGCAACTGATGACCAGCCCGTCATTACGGGACTGGCCTGTGCATAAATTGGCCTATGCATGAGGTACTGCAAGGCAAAGGTGCTTCGGGTATTGAATAAATAGTAGAACCTCGGCGGCCATCGCCATATTCCGCGGCGCCTGAGTGTGAGCAACAGCACTGGCGGAAGGTCGGCGTCGTGCGTTCCGTGCTCCCGCGAGGCGGCGAGGCTAGCGCCCGGACTGACCAGTCGAGTCGGACCAGCCCGTCGCGGCGAGGAGCCGCTCCTCGAACATCGGGATCATGCTCTGCACATAGGTCTTGGTGAGATGGTTGTCGTCCTTGTAGACGTACACATTCCCCACCACTGCCGGACACGTGCCCCGCTCGCAGATGAAGTCGCTCATGTCCATCAGGTACAACCGATCCACCTTGCCCGCGTAGTCGGCCAGAGGCGAGGACGCAGCCAGGGAATCTTCCAGCGGAGGGTTGCAGTCGGGCGAGTCAGGTCCCTTCTTCTGCACGCACTCGGGCATGTTGATGCTGAACCGCGGGTTGTCGCGGATGCCCACGACGTCGATTCCTGCATCCGTGAAGGGCTTGATGCCGTCCAAATACCCGGGCACTTCGGTCTCGAAAGGGGCCGTCACATGAGTCAGAGACGCCACAGTGAACACAGCATCGGGTTTGTGTTCCATGACATAAGCGGCACTTGCCTTGTTGAAGTCGTTGCAGTCACTGGTCCGCTCAGGCGAGTCGGCGCCGAACCGGCAGTTCCCCTTCAGCAGTGTGACCACTTCCCAACCGTGCTCCTTGGCGATGGGGCCCAGGGCCGCCATGTACTGCTGGGCGTGGGAATCGCCGAGGACCACGATCCTCTTGGTCACCACCTCGGGTTCGTCATTCTGGAGGCACCCCTGCAGCAACGGATCCGAGGGGACGTTGCCGCCAGTACAGAGGCCATCGATGTCCGCCCATTCATCCTTCATGGCGGCGGGTGCGGGAATGATCATCGCCTTGGGTGTCGGTTGGCCCGCAAACTCAGGCGAGAGCGCTGCAGCACCGGGCGTCAGTTCCTTGGGCTGATCCGCAATTGCCACGCCTTGGGCGGCGATAGCACCTTGCCAGGCGGTCATCGGCAGCGCGAGCAGCGCACCACAGGAAACAACGACGACGGCGGCCCGCCAGGACCGCGCGTCCGGCCACTGCCAGCGGCGCATGGGAACCTCGACAAACCGTGTGGTGGCAACGGCCAACGCCATCGATGCTGCCATGATGCCCAAGCCCTGCAGGAGGTTCGGGCTGGTGGTCTCCGTGACGAGCAGGAAGAACACCAGGACCGGCCAATGCCACAAGTACAGGGCGTAGGAATTGTTGCCCACCAGGACCAAGGGCTTTGAGCTGAGCACACGGTCCGCACCAAATCGGCTGTTGCTCTGGCCCGCAACGATAACCGCCGCGGCTGCGAGGGTTGGCCAGAGAGCCACGAATCCCGGGAAGGAACGGTCCACCGTCAAGATCAGGCCGCACGAGAGCATGGCGAGCAGCCCCGCCCAACCCAGGAATACCCGAAGCCGCTGTCCCGGTTTGAGGTACGGGAGTGCCAGTGCCAGCAGGGAACCCAGCGCAAATTCCCACAGCCTTGTCCGGGTATCGAAATACGCATACGCCTGATTGTGGGCAGTCTGGTCGATGGAATAGACCAGCGAGGCCACAAAGACCAGGCCGAACGCCATGAACAGCAGCTGCCGGTGTTCTATGACCTTCCGGCCCGGGAACAGCTTTGCGAGTTGCGGCTGCAGCAGGGCCACCGCTGCGAAAATCAGTGGCCACAGGATAAAGACCTGGCCTTGCACGGACAGGGACCAAAAGTGCTGCAGGGGACTCGCTCCGGAATGGTCCTGCGCATAGTAATCAACGGCAGAATCCGCGAGCTGCCAGTTCTGACGGTATAGCAGGGAGGCCCAGGCCTCGGCTAGCACATCCGGCCACCGGCTCTGCGGGATAAAGGCCCAGGTTCCGGCCAGGACTGCCAGCAGGACCACGACGACGGCGGGCAGCAGCCGCTTGAACACATGGAGCCAGTGCTGCAGGAGCCTCAGGGGCCTACGGTTTTCGAGCTTCCGCGTAAAGGACAGGGTCATCAGGAAAGCCGAGATGAGTAAAAAGACGTCTACGCCGCCGGACACCCGGCCGAGCCAAATGTGGTAAGCCGCCACCATCAACACAGCCAAGGCACGCAGTCCCTGGACCTCCGGGCGGAAGGTTCGTTCCGCCGTCGTGGTCCTCGCTGAAGTGGGCTTCGCTGTAGTGGGCTTCGCTGTAGTGGGCTTGCCACCCAAAGGTGCTGTTGCTTTCACCTGTCCGCTCATTGCGCCCACCCCGTCGCGGCAAACCACCTTTCGTCGAACATCTCGCCCATGCTGGTGACGTAGGTCTTGGACAGGTGGTTGTCATCCAGGTAGACGAACACATTTCCTATGACGCTGGGGCACTGGACGCCGTTGCAAAGGAGGTCCGTCATATCCAGGAATGCCGCATTTCCAAACTTTCCCTGTTCGGCCGCGAAGGGGCTCTCCGCAGCCAGGACGTCCTGCAGGTCAGACTTGCAGTCAGGGCTGTCCACGCCCTTGGACAGGGCACATTCTGTGACGTTGTGGTCGTAGCGTGGGTTGTCACGAATGGCCACCACCTGGATGCCGAGGTCGTTGAAGTTGGTGACCGACTGGTCAAAGCCGTACACCAACTCCTCATCCGGTGATGAGGGGGCCGCCTTGGTTCCCACCATGAACACGGAATCCGGGGTGTGGGCTGCCACGTATTTGAAAGCCGCCGAGTTGAAATCATTGCAGTGCTGGTCAGCGTCAGGGTTCTCCGGCATGAACGGACAACCGCCCAACAGGAGGGCCGTGACCTTCCAATGCTCAGCCTCAGCGAGAGGGCCGAGTGCGGCCAGCCACTGCTGGGCATGGGAGTCGCCCAGGACCACAATGCTCTTCGTGGCGTCATCGCCCACGCCGTTTTGCTGGCAGTTCTCCTGCAGAGTCTTGTCTTCCGGCTTGGAAACTCCCTCGCACGTCCCACCCAGGTGTGCCCAGTCTTCAGGCAACTGTTCTGCCGTGGGAAGTGTCTTGGCATCCTTGCCGACTTGGTCTACATAGCCTGGAAGGAGGGCATGGGCTCCAGGGTTGTCGTTGAATGCCTGCGTGTCAGCGGCCTTCTGGTCCAGATACTGCTTGTACTGGAAGCCGAGCAACGGCGCACACGCCACGGCCAGGCAGACGGCGATGGAGATGGCTGCGCGGCGACGTTTCACCTCCGGCCACTTCCACTCCCGGAATGGCTTCTCCACGTACTTCGTGGTCAGGAAGGCCAGGACCAATGCCAACGCCACAATCGCGGTGCCGGACAGCCACCCGGCGTGGTCCTTGCCGCTCCAAGCCAGGGCGATCACCAGGATAGGCCAGTGCCAGAGATACAGGGCATAGGAGTTATCGCCAAGACGTACCAGGAATTTGGAACTCAGAATCCGATCCACGCCGAATCGGCTACCGGTCTGTCCCGCTGCAATCACTGCAACGGCAGCCAGAGTGGGCCAGAGCGCAACAAAGCCGGGGAACGCAGTTTGGACCTGCAGCAGGATGCCGCAAGTAAGCATGGCGGCAACGCCGATCCACCCCATCGCCACGCGGACAGGTTTGGAAAAGTCCAGGGCAGGCAGGATCAGGGCAACAAGCGTTCCGAGGGCGAACTCCCAAAGCCGGGCGAAGGTGTCGAAGTACGCCACAGCCTGGTTGTTGGCCGTAAAAATAATGGAGTACGTCAGGGAAACGACGAAGATGAGCGCAAAAACGTACGCGAGCGAGGCCCGGTACCGGAGATCGAATTTGCGGCAGATGACCGCCATCACGGCGAAGATCACCGGCCAGAGAATGAACACCTGGCCCTGGATGGAAAGTGACCAGAAGTGCTGCACAGGACTGGCGAGGCTGTGGTCCGTGGCGTAGTAATTCACCGCGAGAGTCTGCAGCAGCCAATTTTCGTAGTAGAACAGTGAGGCCCAAGCCTGATTGACCACTTCCACCCAGCGGGTGGGAGGCAGGAAAGCAAAAGTAGCAGCCAGTGTTCCAAAGAGGACAGCCACCACTGCCGGGAGCAGGCGCCTGAACAAGTGCAGCCAGTGCCGCAGCAAGTCCATCGGGCGCCGCTGTTTGAAGCGGCTCGTGAACTGAAGAGTCATGAGGAAGGCCGAGATCAGCAGGAAGACATCCACCCCGCCTGATACCCGCCCAATCCAGATGTGGTAGCTCACAACCATGAGCACGGCGAGGGAGCGGAGGCCCTGGATTTCGGGTCGGAACGTGGACTTTACAACGGGACCGGTAGCCCGCCTGTTGGGACGGGCGGGCGGTCGGATCGTTGATGTAGTCACGTTAGGCAGTTCCTCAAGGCTATTGCACAAAGCATCCATCATACGCTGTTCCGGGCGCCGACCCCAGTTGGGCCGGCCTGCGGAACCGCCTTACGAGTGTCTATTAGCTCAGGTTGGACTATGCGTTTGCAAAGATGAAACTGTGCGTTCCCTGTGCTGCGGGCACTTCTTTTTGAAGGTCAGCCACTACGCCAAAGCCGGCCGACGCTCAGCTGTGAGCTGCCGGTCTGCTGTGATCTGCCGTGCCAGATAACGGGCGTCACGGCCAACTCCTGGAAGCGTTGCCGAAACTGCCGCGAACAGAAACTCCTGGCCAAGGAAGTAGAGACCGGGCACAGATTCCACCACTCCCCTCTTGTGGGTCGGAATTCCATCGCCGTTCTGGTCTGGGAGCTTCAGCCACGAGTAATCCTCCCGGTATCCCGTACACCAAATGACGTTCGCCACATCTAAAGTCCGGCCCTCTTCCAGCACCGGTTTACCTTGCTTTACCCCAGCTATCCTCGGCAGCAGTTCCACCTTCGCGTCACGCAGGTCCTTGGTGCGTGTCCGGATCAAAGGTGCCGCCATCATCTTGAATGCCGGCGCCACCTTCCGGCCAACCGGCGTGTTCAGCGTCAGGACGTGAAGGCCTGCGAACCGGATCACAGGCAGGACGAACCGGGCTGCAGCGCGTCCATGGCGAACTGGGATTTCGCCACTGGCTTTGCCGGCCAGCAACGTGGTGTGCGTCCTGCTGGCTTCAACGGCAATCTCCGCGCCGGAATTGCCGAGCCCCACCACGAGGACGGGCCCGGGTTGGAGCTGCCCGGGGTTCTTGTATTCCTGCGAGTGAAGCTGCACGATGCCGGGATCCAGCTGATTGGCGAATGCCGGCCGCTTGGGCAGGCGGTATCCACCTGTGGCAACCACCACGTTGTTGGCGATCCAGGACCGATCACCGGAGCTCACAAGAAAGCAATCACCCTGTTGCGTCACCCCGTCAACACGGACTCCGTGGATCACGGGCAGACTGAACCGCCGTGCATATTGTTCGAGGTAGTCCGCCAACTCATCCTTACTGGGAAACGCCAACGGGTCCCCTGGGAAAGGTGCGCCCGGCAATCCGTCGTACTTGGCCGGGGTGAAGAGACGAAGCGAATCCCACCTCTGACGCCACGAATCCCCGGTCCTGGCGTTCTCATCAAGGATGACGAAGTTGTGGTGTCCTTTGGCCAGCCAATAGCCGAGCGCCAAGCCGGCCTGGCCACCTCCCACGATCACGGTATCGAACTGCGGGTCACTAGCATTTTTCATGGCATTTCCTTTTCTCGTTACTACTCCAACGCKGGGTCACTTATGGCCCATGGCAGCGGCTGACATGGGCCCTAAGTGACCTCGCGTTGCTGGAATTACAGTTGCTGGGGTTGCAGTTGCTGGGGTTTCAGTTGCTGGGGTTTCAGCCGGAGCCTTCCGGTACCGCAGGCACCACACCAACATAAAGACCGACGTCACCACGTAAAAGGAGTGCAACAGCCACACGGGTCCCGCCGGAAGGTCGAAGACGTAGAAGGAATGCACGGCGTTGGCGATGTTGGTCAAAGTGATGTTGCTCAAACTGTAGGAGGCCAGGTCCTTGGTGCGGACTGCCTTGACCAACATGGGCAGCATGCTGGATGCAAAGAGCACGGTGGATACGGTGCCGGCGAGCAGTGGAATGTTCATAAGCCCAAACTAGGAGTCCGGCACCCTCTGCCGCGTCGGCCAAATGACGCATCCTGCTGGATGGGGCATGGGTATTTATGCGCATCTCGGGACGTGAGAGAAGATCGGGAGAAACCCCACAGGACGTGAGAGAAGATCGGGAGAAAGGCTGTGGGATGTGAGAGAAGATCAGTTGGTCAAGTGGTGTTCGAAGGCGTACCTGGTCGCAGCAACCCTGGAGGGCAAGGAGAGTTTGCTGAGGATATTGCTGACGTGCCGGGCAACGGTTTTTTCGCTGAGATACAGTTCCCGGGCAATGGACTTGTTGGCTTTTCCGTCAGCTACAAGCCGCAGGACTTCCAGCTCACGGTTTGTAAGTTCATGGGTAGCGGGCGTAGAACGCTTCCCGCCACCACCCTCTGCACCGGCTCCCGCACTGTCGCGTCCAGCGCTGAGGCCCAGCACCTCAGCTAGAGCAGGCGTTGCTTCAAGCTCAGCGAACTCGGCTGTGGCTGCTTCGAATTCCATGGCGGCAGAGTCGGGATCGCCCAGTTCCGAACAGGCGCGACCCGTCAACACCCTGCACGTGGCCGCGCCATAAGGTGCCTCAAGGCTGTACCAGAGCCGCCATGCCTTTCTTGAGGCCACCAGCGCGTCGCCCGCCTTGCCCTCTGCGAGCAGCACCTGGGCTTCCGCCTGCGCCGCAAGCGCCCGTTCCAGGGGCCTGCCCGTTTCAAGGACCGGAGCCGCCAGCTCGTCAGCCGCGGCCCTTGCCGCTTTAAGGTCACCAGCGGCAAGCTCGACGTCGACGACGGCGGGAAGCAACCGCCGTCGGTTCGCGGGGTCCGAGCCTGCCGTGGCCCGTCGCAACATGGCTTGGGCCTGAGACACTTTTTGCTGGCCTGCCAGCACCAGCGCGAGCCCGGGGAGAGCTTCGAAGCCGGTCTCTGCAGCCTTGGCATAAGCCGCGCTGGCTTCATCAAATTGGCCCTTCAAACGCAGAATCTCGCCCTGCAGATACCACGCACCCCAGGCCGCTTCCGGATCGCCGCGGCGCGAGCGGTCCTGGGCAATGTGGACGGCAGCTATGGCGTCATCCCAGGCGCCATGGAGGATGAACAGTTCTGCCCTGTGGGACTGGCACTGCCCGCTGAACATCACCATGTCCGGCCGGTCCCCGCACCAGCGTTCCAACGCGGCGGTCCATTCATGGGCACGCTGGACGTCGAAGGCGAGGCGGCAGCTGCCGATGACGGAGCAGTAGATGATGCCTGAAGGAATGGGTGATACTTCCCCCGCCGTCACGGAAACCATGACTTCATCCAGGATCTCCAAGCCCTTGTCCGGGAATCCAAGGGTGATGCTGGCCGTGCCCAGGCCCAGCCGTCCAAGGGCCATGAGGTCCTTGTCGTGGAATCGCTGCCCCACTGCCAAGGCGCGGCCAAAGAGCTCATTGCTGGCTTCAGGATTTCCTCCGTACAAGGCTCCCAGCGCAGACGGTATCAGGAGGTAGCCTTCAGCTTCGGTGGGCTCGTCCAGTTCTTCCACCAAGTGTTTTGCCCGGGACATCCAGCCCGAGCTGCGGGCCGGCTCCCCGATGTCCATGAGGAACAGCACCAGCCACGTTGCGCAACGGGCGGCGGCAGCCATGTCTCCTACGGTGACATATTCATCGTGCGCCCGCGTCAGGTAGGCGACGCCTTCGGAGTCCTTGCCCAACAGCATGGCCACGGAGGCCGCGACTTCAATGTCCTCGGGTGGAAGTCCGCCCTCCGTGTCCGCCCGGGCAAGGCAATCCAGTGCATCGCTCCAGCGGTGCTCGGAGAACGCGGAGCGTCCCAGATCCAAGGCTGTAACCGGCATAGTCCACACTCATTCTGCGACCACGAGCAACCCGGTTGGCGCACACAAGCGGCCGTATTAGCGTCAGGGTACCGCCGCCGTCGTAAGCCCACAATGGCTCCACGAATCCCTGACGCGCCGTGTGGGTTCCTGACCTTCATTGACGTGCAGAAGCCCGGTTTTCACCCTTTATCGGTTGCACGGCGGCTGCCCGGGGTTCAAAGAAGGTCAGGACACCACACGCCCACGCCACAAAGCCGATGCCACACAGCACACATCGGGAAGCGCAAGAGGGCAGAAAAAAGCCCTGGCCACGAGTGACCAGGGCTTTTTCGAACAGGCTGTTAGTGCTGGTGGCCTGCGTGTGCGTTTTCGTCCTCAGCCGGCTTCTCGGCAACCAGGGTCTCGGTGGTGAGAACCAGGGCAGCGATGGAAGCGGCGTTGCGGAGTGCGGAACGCGTGACCTTGACGGGGTCGATCACGCCGGCGGCGATCAGGTCCTCGTACTCGCCGGACTTGGCGTTGAAGCCGTGGTTGGCTTCGAGTTCGGAGACCTTGGAAACGACGACGAAGCCATCGAAGCCGGCATTCTGGGCGATCCAGCGCAGCGGCTGGACCAAGGCGCGGCGGACGATGCCAACAGCTGCTGCTGCGTCACCTTCCAGTGCCTTGACGGCCGGGGACTCATCCAGCGCCTTGAGGGCGTG
Organism: Paenarthrobacter sp. RAF54_2; assembly: GCF_052113945.1. Taxonomy (NCBI): domain Bacteria; kingdom Bacillati; phylum Actinomycetota; class Actinomycetes; order Micrococcales; family Micrococcaceae; genus Paenarthrobacter; species Paenarthrobacter sp. RAF54_2. The sequence continues at coordinate 160,616 of NZ_JBFRDV010000007.1, read as the reverse complement.
GATGAGGGCGGAACCGCCACCGGAAACGATGCCTTCTTCAAGGGCAGCACGCGTGGAGGAAACGGCGTCCTCGATGCGGTGCTTCTTTTCCTTCAGCTCAACCTCGGTGGCTGCGCCGACCTTGATAACGCCGATACCGCCGGCCAGCTTGGCCAGGCGCTCCTGCAGCTTCTCGCGGTCCCAGTCGGAGTCTGTGCGGGTGAGCTCGGCACGCAGCTGGGCCACGCGGTCGGCAACGTCCTGCTCGGTTCCGGCGCCATCAACGATGGTGGTGTTGTCCTTGGTGACCGTGATGCGGCGTGCCGTACCCAGTACCTCGAGGCCAACGGTGTCCAGCGAGAGGCCAAGGTCCGGAGAAACAACCTGGGCGCCCGTGAGCGTAGCGATGTCCTGGAGCATGGCCTTGCGGCGGTCGCCGAAGCCCGGAGCCTTGACAGCCACAACGTTCAGCGTGCCGCGGATGCGGTTGACGATCAGCGTGGACAGGGCTTCGCCTTCAATGTCCTCGGCGATGATGAACAGCGGCTTGGAGGCCTGCAGCGCCTTCTCCAGCAACGGCAGGAAGTCCTGCAGCGAGGAGATCTTGCCCTGGTTGATCAGGATCAAGGCGTCTTCGAGGACTGCTTCCTGACGTTCTGCGTCAGTGACGAAGTACGGGGAAAGGTAGCCCTTGTCGAACTGCATGCCTTCGGTGAGGACGAGTTCGGTCTGCGTGGTGGAGGATTCTTCGATGGTGATGACGCCATCTTTGCCCACCTTGCCGAACGCCTCGGCCAACAGTTCGCCAATTTCGTCGCTCTGTGCGGAGATGGCGGCAACGTTGGCAACCTGGGTGCCTTGCACTTCGCTTGCGTTCTCCAGGAGGCGGGCTGCGATGGCTTCAATGGAAACCTCGATGCCGCGCTTGATCTCGCCAGGAGCGGCACCAGCAGCAACGTTGCGCAGGCCTTCCTTGACCAGTGCCTGCGCCAGCACCGTAGCGGTGGTGGTGCCGTCGCCAGCGACGTCGTTGGTCTTGGTGGCTACTTCCTTGGCCAGCTGTGCACCAAGGTTCTCGTAGGGGTCGTCAAGCTCAACTTCGCGGGCGATCGTCACGCCATCGTTGGTGATCGTGGGAGCGCCCCACTTCTTGTCCAGCACGACGTTGCGGCCGCGCGGGCCAAGCGTCACCTTGACAGTGTTGGCGAGCTTGTCGATACCGGCCTCAAGAGACCGGCGGGCAGCATCGTTAAAAGCAAGCTGCTTTGCCATGGTTGTGTCCTTTCAAGACAGAAAACCCGCACCGCAGAAGGTCGGAATGATTCCAACGCGGCTGCGGTGCGGGGCTCCAGGAAGTTACTTTACGACGATCGCAAGGACGTCGCGGGCGGACAGAACGAGGTACTCGTTGCCGCCGGTCTTGACTTCGGTTCCACCGTACTTGGAGTAGATGACGACGTCGCCAACAGTTACGTCAACCGGGACGCGGTTGCCGTTGTCATCGAAGCGGCCGGGGCCGATTGCAACAACTTCGCCTTCCTGCGGCTTCTCCTGCGCGGAGTCCGGAATTACCAGGCCGGAAGCCGTGGTCTGCTCTGCTTCGAGCGGGCGAACAACAATACGATCCTCAAGAGGCTTAATCGAGACCGACACTCGGACTCTCCTTTTCATGAGCTGATTCATGGACTAAGAACTAGGGTGCCGTGGCGTGCAACCGTCGTCGCGGTGCCGGTGACGCCTGGCGTGATTAGCACCCTCCGGGGGAGAGTGCTAACACGACTCTATGTAAGCGTTAGCACTCGGTCAAGGTGAGTGCCAGAATTTCGTCCTGAGTGAACTCCCGTTACCGACCGGTGAGGTCGTCCAAATCGTAGTCTTCGCCGTCGTCGTCCTCATCTGCAGGGGCAGATCCACGGTTCAAATACAGCACGACGGCGGCCGCCAAGGCCACGACGCCGGAAATCACCAAGGCGATAATCCCGCCAATGCGGGCCCCACTGTAGAGCTCCCGGATGTCGCGGGCTTCATCAGTAGCGTCATTCACGCTCTTGCCCGTCACGGAGTACGCCGCAGCGTTGAATGAGTCCAACGCGAAGATGACGATCAGCAGGCCAATGCAGATTACAGCGATCACGGCCCCCGCGATCAAGGCAGGACGGGCAAAAGCCACGAGGGATCGACCGGAGGAATGCTCTGAAGCTCCCGGGGCAGTGGAGTGGTTCCCGCCCGGGTTGTTTGTGTCGGAGGGCTGCGGAGCTGCGTTGTCTTCCATGAAAACAACCCTATCGTCGCTGGTTCCCAACTCACGGCCCCATGGCGGGCGCCGTTAGGCTTGATCCCATGTCTCACGCACCGCAGGAACAGATCGCACCCTTGCTGACCACTGAAGGATGGGAACTCCTTGCCTCGCTGGGGCCGTACCGCGAAGACGAAGCGTTCAGCGTTAACGCCGACCTCCGAAAAGCAGGCCACTCCCCTGAACTCGTGGCCGCGGTACTGACGCAGTCCCGGCTCCGGACCCGCGCCGAAGCAAAGTTCGGCGAGTTTGCCCGCCAGATGCTGTTCACCCAGGCCGGACTCGAACAGGCAACCCGCCTCAACGTCGCGGCCCGGCACGCCGAGCGTTTTGCCAAGGCCGGCATTTCCCACGTAGCCGACCTCGGCTGCGGCCTCGGAGCTGACTCCATGGCCTTGGCCTCCATGGACATTGCCGTGACCGCCGTGGAAATGGACGAAACCACTGCCGCCTGCGCCACCATCAACCTCATGCCCTTCCCGCACGCCACGGTGGTGCATTCGGATGCTACGTCGGTGGACCTGGACGGGATCGACGGCGTGTGGCTGGATCCCGCACGACGCACAACCTCCACGTCCGGGACCAAGAGGATCTGGGATCCGGAAGCCTTCTCTCCCCCGTTGTCGTTCGTTGAAGGCCTGGCCGCGGCCGGCCGGGCAGTGGGAGTCAAGATGGGTCCGGGGATGCCACACGATTCGGTTCCGGCTAACTGTGAAGCGCAGTGGGTCTCGGTAGGCGGCGATGTCACTGAGGTCGCCCTGTGGTTCAACGCGGTAGCCCGCCCGGGGGTACGGCGCGCCGCCCTTATGATCAGTTCCCAGGGCGCTGCCGAGCTCACCAGCGGCGAGGATTTCGACGGCGGGCCGGTAGCCGCCGTCGGGCCTGTTGAAGGGTTCCTCTACGAACCGGACGGTGCGGTCATCCGCGCAGGCCTGGTGGCCGACGTCGCAGAACGCCTTGGCGGGCACCTGGTGGACGAGCATATCGCCTACATCTGCGCCCCGGAACTCCATGACTCGCCTTTTGCCCGCGCATACAAGGTGCTGGAAGTGATGCCTTACAACGTGAAAGCGCTCAAAGCCTGGGTCAAAGCGAATGGCGTCACGGTGCTGGACATCAAGAAGCGTGGCACGGCCGTCACTCCGGAAGAACTGCGGAAGCAACTGCTTCCATCCAAGCGCGACAGTAAGCCCGCGAAAACAGCCACCCTGGTCCTCACAAGGATTGGCGAGGAAAGAGTGGCTGTAGTCGTGGAGCCTGTGACGTTCTAAGTCACGTCAGTCACGTCAGCGACGGGAGAACTCTGAGGCTTCGCGGACCTGGTCAGCACTCGGGCGGACACCCGTGTAAAGGACGAACTGTTCCTCCGCCTGGATGGCGATAACGTCGGCTCCCGTGATCACCGGCTTGCCGGCGTTCCGGGCCGCGGTGATGAGCGGCGTCTCGGAGGGAAGGGCGACGACGTCGAATACTATTTTTGCGGCGGCAATGGTTGCGTCGTCGAAGGACTGGGCAGTTTCGTCGGCGCCGGCCATCCCCAACGGCGTGACGTTGATGATGAGGTCCGCGGTTGAGCCATTGACGTCGTCCTGCCAATTGAAACCGTAAAGATCCGCGAGCGCACGCCCGGTGGTTTCGTTGCGGGCCACGATAGTGACAGCGGTGAATCCAGCGTCCCTGAGGGCGGCGGCGACAGCCTTTGCCATACCGCCGGCACCACGGAGAAGAACGGTGTGGCTGCCAGGTACTTTGTGGTCCTTCAGGAGCCGGGCGATGGCGATGTAGTCCGTGTTATAGGCGGTAAGGACGCCGTCGTTGTTGACAATCGTATTGACCGAGTCGATGGCCTTTGCCGACGGATCCATGACGTCCACAAGCGGGATGACAGCCTCCTTATAGGGCATGGACACCGCAGCGCCCCTGATGGGGAGGCCGCGGATGCCAGCCACTGCAAGCGTGATGTCCGCCGGGGCGAATGCCTTGTAGACAAAGTTCAGTCCGAGCAGGTCGTACAAGTAATTGTGGAACCGGGTCCCGATATTGCTGGGCCGGGCCGCGAGCGAAATGCACAGGGACATGTCTTTGTTCAGGATTGGCATTCACCCATTAAACAACGGCTTCTTTTCGCTGCTGCTTTACAGTGCCGCGCGGTTAGCCCTGGCGGGCCTTCATGCGCGGGTTGTTCTTGTTGATGACGAACGTGCGCCCACGTCGCCGGACGATCTGCGCACCCGCCAGCAATCACGCATGCTCCGGCTGCACTAGACTTGAGCCGACCGCTGACGGCCCCGCAGCGGGTTGCGTCCAGCTGAAACTCCAGCAGAAACAAGCAACGAGGGGACTACGTGCAGATTGAGTTTGCGCCATCCAGGCAATCGACACTGGGTGTGGAATGGGAGTTGGCGCTCGTCAATGCACGCACCGGGGAACTGGTCTCAGTCGCGAACGACGTCCTCAAGGGCGTGGCCGCGAACCACCCGGACCTCAACGAAGACGACGAACACCCCCATATCAAGCGCGAACTGCTCCTGAATACCGTGGAGCTCGTTACCGGAATCTGCGAAACGGTCAAGGAAGCCAAAGAGGACCTCAGCCGCTCTCTCGCCGCTGTCCGCGAAGTCACCGATCCCATGGGAGTCGAGGTGTTCTGCGCAGGCAGCCATCCCTTCAGCCCTCCCCTGCTCCAGCCGGTCACCGACAAGGAGCGCTACGCCAAGCTGATCGAGCGGACCCAATGGTGGGGACGCCAAATGGTCATCTACGGTGTCCACGTCCACGTGGGCATCGATCGCCGGGACAAAGTACTCCCCATCCTGGACGGCCTGGTCAACTACTTCCCGCACTTCCAGGCCCTCAGCGCTTCCAGCCCCTTCTGGGCCGGCGAAGAAACCGGCTACGCATCCCAGCGCGCCCTCATGTTCCAGCAGCTCCCCACCGCTGGCTTGCCGTTCCAGTTCGAAACCTGGGAAGCGTACGAGTCCTATGTCCAGGACATGTTCACCACAGGTGTCATCGATGCCACCTCTGAAATTCGTTGGGACATCCGACCCGTCTCCAACCTGGGCACTATCGAGATGCGCATTTGCGATGGCCTCGCCACACTCGAGGAAGTGGGCGCGATCGCAGCACTGACGCAGTGCCTCGTGGACGAATTCTCCTCCATCCTCGACGCCGGCGGCAGCATCCCCACGATGCCGCCATGGCACGTCCAGGAAAACAAGTGGCGTGCCGCCCGCTATGGTATGGAAGCCATCATCATCCTCGATGCCAAGGGCAACGAGCAGTTGGTCACCGAGCACCTGGCAGAAACCGTCGCACGCTTGGAACCCGTGGCAGCCAAGCTCGGGTGCTCTGAGGAACTGGCCGACGTCCTGAAGATCATCGAACGCGGCGCCAGTTACCAGCGCCAGCGCCGCGTGGCCGCTGAACACAACGGGGACCTGCAGGCAGTGGTCATGGATCTCGTGCAGCAGATGCGCAAAGGCCCGGACGCTTAAGTCCAGGGAACTTACGCCGCCACCGACACCGTAGTAACGGGCATGGAGGAATCCGGCGCGAAGGCTATTCCGCTGGGCCCGATTCCGGCCATGATCAGTTGAGCTCCAAGCGCTGCCACCATGGCACCGTTGTCCGTACAGAGATCCAGCGGCGGCACGTGCAGCTTGATGCCCGCCGACACGCACCGTTGACCGGTTAATTCGCGTAGCCGTGAGTTGGCAGCAACGCCACCACCGAGCAGCACGTCAGTGATGCCGTTCTCCTTGCAGGCCAGGACCGCCTTGGAACTGATGACGTCCACCACGGCTTCCTGGAATGCCGCTGCAATATCGGCTACAGGTACTTCCTCACCGCGGGCTTCGAATTGCTCCACGCATCTGGCCACCGCGGTTTTCAGGCCGCTGAAGGACCAGTCGTAGCGATGCGGTCCCTTTTCTTCTGCGGTGCCCATGTATTTGGGCTGGGTGAGGCCGCGCGGAAAGCGGATCGACTTGGGATTGCCCTGGCGTGCGAGCTTGTCGATGGCCGGGCCACCCGGGTAGCCAAGGCCCAGGATCCGGGCTACTTTGTCGTAGGCTTCGCCGGCGGCGTCGTCGATGGTGGAGCCCAGGAGTTCCACGTCATCTGTGATGCTGCGAATGCGGAGGATCTCTGTGTGGCCACCGGAAACCAACAGTGCCCCGAGGTTCTCCGGCAACTCGCCGGCACCCAAGCCGGCGGCAGCACCGGCGTCGGGCCTTGCCTCCAGCAGCCCCACGCCAACGTGCGCCACGAGGTGGTTGATCGCATAGAGCGGCTTGCCAGTGGCGACAGCCAGGGCCTTCGCGGCGCAGACACCCACCATGAGGGCGCCGGCCAGGCCGGGACCGGAGGTGACAGCAATGGCATCGATGTCCTCCAAGGTCACCCCGGCTTCGTGCAGCGCTTCCTGGAGGGTGGGGACAAAGGCGTCAAGGTGGGCGCGCGAAGCGATCTCCGGGATGACGCCACCAAAGCGCACGTGCTCGTCCATGGACGAGGACACCGTGTTGGTCAGCAGCGTTGTGCCGCGCACGATTCCGACGCCGGTTTCGTCGCAGGACGATTCGATGCCCAGCACCAACGGCTGCTTCGGCTGTTCTGGATAAGGGCCGCTCACGCGTTGGCTCCTTCTGTGGAATGTGGCTCGTTGAGGGGTAGGCGCATGATCAACGCGTCCGTCCCGTCCCGGTAATACCGCGGCCGGACATGGATCTGCTCAAATCCGAAGCGCAGATACAACTGCTGTGCGCGTGGATTGTCCGCACGCACTTCCAGGAGGACGTCCGCCGCACGACGTCGCCGGGCCTCTTCAATCAGTTCTGTCAGGATGGCAGAGCCGATGCCCTTGCCTTCGAATTCAGGAACGACGGCGATCGTCTGGACGTCCGCGATCGGCTCAATGCACATCAAGCCGGCGTACGCCACGATCTGTCCCGCAACCTCGGCCACTACATAACGGCGGGTCTCCGGCTGGGACAATTCGTCGAAGAACATCTGCAGGGGCCAGGCATCCACGGGGAACAATCGCCGTTCCAAGGCTTCCACGGCCGGGACGTCAGCCTCTGTCATGTCTCGCAGGGAAACTCCGGAGAGCTCCAGTTTGGGTGAAAGTTTCATCGTTCCCCTTTCATCACAGGGCACGCTTCCTGGGGCCCGGTACCTGGGCGTCCGATTCGCGCAAGTACAAGGGTGTGGAATCCAAGAGTTCCTGCCCTGCCGTCAACCGGGCAAGCGCGACCTGGCCAAGGGAAGCCGCGTCCGGTTGGGTGTCGGCAAAGTCTTCGTCGGCGCGGAGGACGTCGGCATACAGTCCAGCGCCGGCCCCGAACACGGGAAGATCCGGCAAGTCCGAGGCGAAACCCACATGCGGTCCGTCGATGAGTTGGGGAAGCTGGCCCTCCTCGAGGACGTACCGCGACCAGTAGACCTCTTTGCGTCGGGCGTCAGTGGCCACCAGGAATTCGGGAGCGGCGGCAGTGGACTCCGCCACTTCAAGGGCTATCGCATCAAGGCTCATCAACCCATACAGGGGCTTGTTCCAGACGAAGGCCAGGGTGCGTGCGGTTGCTATGCCCGAGCGCAGCCCGGTAAACGGTCCGGGCCCCACCCCTGTGACGATCACGTCAATGTCCGCGCCGGTGACCCCTGCTCCGGCCAGGAGTTTCTCGATGCCGGGCGCAAGGACTTCGGCATGGCTTCGCGTGTCCTCAGTGGCGAAGGAATCCAGCACGCCTTCCATGGCAACGTCCGAAATCAGCGCAGCACTGGCCACTGCAGAGGTATCGATGGCCAGGATCAGCATCAGTGGCCTCCTTCAGAGATCGTGGTTTCAAGAAGCTTCGGTGCCTCGGCCCAGCGGGGGCCGAAACCGCGGAAAACGATGGTGCGGGGTTCGTCGTCGTCACCAGTGTCAAAGTCGAGCACCATGCCGCCGCTGTCCGCAACGTTGGCCGGCACAGCACCCACAGACCGGTGAAGATCCACTTCCAGACGGCTGTCCGAGAGGTGCTCCACCCGGTCCCGCCCCCACTCCACCACGGTTACGGACGAGTCCATGGTGTTCTCCAGATCAATGTCATCGATCTCAGCAGCTGATTCCAGCCTGTAGGCATCGACGTGGACCAGGTCCGGGCCACCGGGGCGTGGTCCATCGGGAAGGTTGGGATGAATCCGAACCAGCACGAACGTAGGCGAGATGATCCCGGCACGGACGCCTAAGCCTTCTCCCAGACCCTGGGTGAAGGTCGTCTTTCCAGCACCCAACTCCCCGGTCAGGATAAGGAGATCCCCCGCCTCAAGTACCCCGCCCAGTGCTGCACCGAGCGCGTGGGTCTGCTCCGCCGTCGTGACCTTCAGGCTGCGTTCCCACAGCGGTTCGCTTGGTTCGGTCAGTGGTTCGTTCACAGCGTCGCCGATTCCGATGCGGCCTGGGTGCCGCGTTGTACCTTCGGTTGTGCCTCCGGCCGCGCCGGAGCCTCATTGACGTAGCTGCGAGGCACGCGCGGGCTGATGCGCGTGACGATCTCGTAGTTGATGGTTCCCGCTGCGGCCGCCCAATCATCCGCGGTGGGACCCCCATCGGCACCGTCGCCGAACATCACGGCTTCGGCGCCCTTGAGGCCGGCCGCTTCTTCAGAGGTGAGCGGTCCAAGATCAATCACCATCTGGTCCATCGCGATCTGGCCCACCACAGCGTAGTTGACGCCGTTGACGCGAACTGGTCCGCCAGTGGCGACGCGCGGGACGCCATCCGCGTAGCCCAGGGGAATCAAGCCGAGGGTGGTCTCCTGGCTGGTGTGGTACTTCAGGCCGTAGGAAACGCCTTGCCCTTTCGGCACCTTTTTGCAGTTAGAGAGGAGTGTGCGGACGCTCATAGCAGCGTGCAGGCCAAGTTCGGCGGAGGTAACCCCTTCGAAGGGCGACAACCCGTAGATGCCGAGCCCGACGCGGATGAGGTCAAAGTGCGAATCCGGCCGGGACAGCGCAGCGGGAGTGTTGGCGATGTGCCTGACCTCAGTATCGACGCCGGCATCCTCAGCAATGGCGAGCGCGTCACGGAAAACCGCTAATTGCTCGTCCGTTTCGGGTCGGTGCGGCTCGTCGGCCACGGCAAGGTGAGAGAAAATGCCAACGACGCGAAGCAGGCCTTCGTCCTGGTATTCCATCGCCTGGCCCACCAACTGGTCCCAGTCGCTGATCGGGCAGCCATTCCGCCCCAGCCCTGTATCCACCTTCAAGTGGACCCGTGCGGGGCGCTCCTGTTCGCGGGCGGCCGCCACGACGGCGTCGAGTTCCCACCCGGAAATCCCGACGTCGATTCCAGCGGCGACTGCGGCTTGGAAGTTGCTTTCACGGGTGTGCAGCCACGCCAACAGGGGTGCTTCAATGCCGGCGGCACGTAAGGCGAGCGCCTCGGAAATGTGGGCGACGCCGAGCCAGGCCGCTCCGGCGTCGAGGGCGGCACGTGCCACCTGCAAGACGCCATGGCCATAAGCGTCGGCCTTCACCACAGCCATGACGGAAGCCGGGGAGGCAATAGCAACAAACTGGCGAACGTTGTGCCGCACGGCCTCAAGATCGATCACGGCGGAACGCTCCAGCACCGCTGACTTTGCTATGGAGGCCTTGGACCCGATCCCGATATCTGCAGCTGCTTCGTAAGTCACCCTAGAGATTCTAGTGGTGTGGGTGAAGAGGGGTTAACTGCCGGCTCTGCTACTGGGCGTCTGACAAGTGGGCGATCGTGGCGCGGGCTCGCCGTTGGGCTTCGGCGGGGATGTCCTTCACGATCGGCTCAAGGAACGCGAAACGCCGCAGCCACTGGCTCGATTGGCGTTCCTTCCTCGCGTTGGCACGCTGCCACCAGTCCGCGATGTCGCCCCAGCCAGGTGCAGCGAGGGATCCGCCAACTTGTTGTACGGCCAGCGAGGCACAGAGGTTCGCGAACCGCAGGCGGTCCCCCAATCTCCACCCTGCCAGAGAGCCCACAATGAAGGCCGCCCCGAAACAATCACCGGCGCCGGTCGGATCGTACGCAGACACAGGCAACGACGGCACCCATTCCTCTTCGCCCGTCTCCGAGTCCACGGCCATGGCGCCCTGCGCACCTAATGTCACCACAGCCACTGGAACGCGATCGGCCAAGGAATAGAGCGCCGCCCAGGGATCGGTCTTGCCCGTGAACGCCATGGCCTCCGGGGCGTTGGGCAGGAAAGCGTAAAAATGTTCCAGTTGGTCCAGCCTGCGCTGGGACCACTCTCCGCTCGGGTCCCAGCCCACCACGCCGAAAAGCTTCGTTCCCCCTGTCTTCGCCGCCAACATCCACGGTTCCAACTCCTCGTCCAGATCCGCGACGGCGGCGAGTGCCTTGGGTGGCTGTCCGATCAGCTCCGAGGCCTTGATCGGCGCGGGGTGCCCGTGGGTGACCATGGATCGATCCTGGTTCACGCACATGGACACCGTCACCGGCGAGTGCCAGCCGGGGACGCGGCGCGACAGGGACAAGTCCACATGCTCCTGGCCTTCCAGGATCTGCCAGTTGTAATCCCCGTAACCGTCGTCCCCAAAGGCTGCGGCCAAGTTGGTCCTCAGGCCAAGCCGGGCTGCTGCGATCGCTTGGTTGGCAACCCCGCCCGGGCAGCTGCCCATGCCTTCGCTCCACACTTCAGTTCCGGGCTCGGGAGAGTGCGGGAGTCCCGTGAAAATGATGTCCTGGAAAACCGTTCCTGCCAGGAGAAGGTCGCATTGACCATCGCCCTCCTTGCGCACGGCGGCAAGAGGGTCAAAACGTCGCTGGGGCATTGCGTCCATGCACGGCACACTACGCTGCGCCTTCCGGGCTGCATAGACTCGGATCATGCGGCTCATGATCGCCGGTGGCGGCGGATTCCGGGTACCCCTTGTGTACCGTGCCTTATGTACGGGTCCGTTCGCGGGACTGGTGGACGAGGTGGTGCTTTACGACGTCGATCCCGCACGTCTCGCCGCCATCGAAGCGGTCCTCCACGATATGCCCACCCCGGAAGGCTCCCGGCCCGCCGTCGTGATTTCCACGGACCTGTTGCAGGCACTCACCGGCACCAATATGGTCTTTGCGGCGATACGCCCTGGTGGAACGGAAGGCCGGATCGCCGACGAACGCGTGGCCTTGGACCTGGGTTTGCTGGGGCAGGAGACCACGGGCGCGGGCGGTATCTCTTACGCCCTCCGCACCATTCCGCACATGCTGGAGCTTGCCGAGGCCATGCTGCATCACTGCCCGGATGCGTGGCTCATCAACTTCACCAACCCCGCCGGGATGGTGACCGAGGCACTCGTGCCGGTGCTGGGACGAAAGGTCATTGGGATCTGTGATTCCGCCGGCGGCCTGGTCCAGCGCGCGGCAAGGGCCGCCGGTTCACCCCTCCAAGAAGGCACGCTCGACGGCGTGGGCTACTTCGGGTTGAACCACCTCGGCTGGCTGTACCGGCTGGCACCCGGTGGCCGAGACCTCCTGCCTGGCCTGCTATCGGATCGTAGGGCGCTCGAAACAATCGAAGAAGGGCGTTTGTTCGGCCAGCACACCCTGGAGAAACTTGGCTGCCTGCCCAATGAATACCTTTACTACTACTACGAAACCGGGCAGGCCACGGAAGCCATCCTGAAGCAACGCGAAACGCGTGGGGCCTCCATCCACCAGCAACAGAGCACGCTCTACCCTTCCCTGGTGGAATCCGCCAACGCCTACGCCCTGTGGGATGCGGCCCGGCGCTCCCGGGAGGAAGGCTACTTGGCCGAGGCCCGTACTCACGGGGAGCACCGCGACGAGGAAGACCTCGCCGGGGGCGGCTATGAGCGTGTGGCGTTGTCCGTGATGCGGGCTCTATCCGGAGGTGGGACGGCGCAGTTGATCCTCAATGTGCCCAATTCGCCCGTCTCCCCGTCCTCGGCTGGTGAGGCGGAAGTCGCCGTGCCCGGGCTGCCGGGGGACGCCGTCGTCGAAGTTCCGTGCGAGGTAACACCCGACGGCGCCCTGCCGCTTGCGCAGGAACGGCCGGGTGGGCAGTTCCTCACCCTGATGCAACACGTCAAGGAAGTGGAGCGGCTGACGGTCCGGGCAGTGCGGGACGGTGACCGCGACGCTGCAGTGGAAGCCTTTGCCGCCCACCCGCTGGTAGGTTCTGCGTCGCTGGGCGCGCAACTCCTTGACGGCTACGAGGCAGCCTTCCGGGATCTGCGGGGACTCTGGAAATGATTTGTGTGGGCTCCTAGAGCTTCCGGTACATCACATGCAGGCCGACGTAGCCGATTTCAGGGTGATCGAAGGCCTCAGGGACCGTGGCCAGGATGCGGAAACCCATCGATTGCCACAACCACACCGCGCGGACGTTGCTCTCCACCACAGCATTGAATTGCATGGAGCGGAATCCTGCCGCTTTGGCTTCTTTTAACGAGTAGGCACACAGCGCCCGTGCAATTCCCTGGCCCGAATGTTTGGAGCTCACCATGTACCCGGCGTTCGCCACATGACTGCCGCCACCGGCCTGGTTCGCATGGAACTCGCCGGTGCCCAGGACCTCGCCTCCGGGGTGCGGCCCATCCGCAGTACGCACCGCCACAAACGTTTGGCCCGGCGCTTCCTTCATCCACTTGTCACGGGCAGCTTCTTCAGTGGTGTCGCGGTCCCAGGTGAAGGTCTCCCCCTCACGGATGATGGGCTCCATGACGGACCAGATACCGGGCCAATCTTCGGATGTGGCTGGGCGAATGTCGAAAAGGGTTTCTTGGCTCACAGCGCACACGCTAGCAGCCTTGTCCACTTAGCCGGGATTGCTTGTCCACATAGCCAGGATCGGCGCCATGTAGTGCTCGGCTTCAGGAGTAGTGTTTTCTGCAGGGCAAAAGTGGTTTGGCTTCACAAGTTGGCTTCACACGAAGGAGGAAAGTGTGCCGTTGATCCGGCGGGTGGCATTCCTTTCACTGCACACCTCCCCCATGGAGCAGCCAGGGGCAGGTGACGCTGGGGGGATGAACGTCTATGTGCGGGCACTGGCCCTCGCACTGGCGGAGTCCGGCGTAGAGGTAGAGATTTTTACCCGTTCCACCAAAGCCGGCCAGGCCGCCGTCGAACATCCCGGTCCAGGTGTATGCGTCCACAACGTCCTGGCCGGACCACGGCGGAAAGTCCCGAAGGAAGAATTGCCTGCCCTGCTCCATCAGATGGTGGAGCAGATCGATCGAATCCGGCACGAGCAACCGAACGGCCGCTACGACGCCATCCATTCGCATTACTGGGTGTCCGGGGTTGCGGGTCTGGAACTCTCTGAGCTCTGGGGTGTTCCGCTGATCCACACCATGCACACCATGGCGAAGGTCAAGAACCTTGTTCTCGAGTCCGGTGAGCGCCCCGAGCCGCGGCGTCGGGAGGAAGGCGAGCAGAGGATCGTTGATGGAGCTACCCGTCTCATCGCCAATACAGCTTCCGAGGCAGACGAGCTGGTCTCCCACTACGGTGCAGATATCGACAGGATCGACATCGCGCCTCCGGGGGTCGACCTCCAGATCTTCACGCCATCATTCCGTCGTAAATCCCGAGCCCAGCGCGATGTCAGGCCGGACAGCTTCCATATTCTGTTCGCGGGCCGGATCCAACGGCTCAAGGGTCCCCAGGTCTTCGTCAAAGCAGCCGGCATCCTGCGAAAGCGCAGGCCAGACATCGATTTGGAAATGACCATTCTGGGCTCGCTCAGCGGCGCCAAGGACTTCAACCTGCAGCACATCATCGAGGAGGCCGGGCTGGCTGACATCGTCACGCATCGTCCGCCGGTTGTAGCGCCCGAGCTTGCCAGCTGGTTCCGCTCCGCCGATGTCGTAGTGATGCCCTCTTTCAGCGAATCCTTCGGACTTGTGGCCTTGGAAGCACAAGCGTGCGGGACCCCCGTGGTGGCCACCAACGTTGGTGGGCTCTCTCGCGCCATCTCCGATGGCCGGACAGGCATCCTCGTGGATGGTCACGATCCTTCCGACTGGGCTGATGCCCTCGAGGATTTGTACGACGACGTCCAGACACGCGAGGACATGGGCCGTTTGGCCGCAACCCATGCCGAATCCTTTGGCTGGCAGCGCACTGCTGCGATCACCTTGGAAAGCTACCGCGAATCTGTCAGCGGCCTGCTGGTCCCCCGGCGGTGAACCTCACGCGGTTACTGGCTGCTGACTGATAGATTGTCGCGCACAGCGTAGGCGGGCGCGGAGCGTCGGCCCACACAGCGTAAGCACTAAGCCGAAGGACAACGATGTCTGAAAACAAGGGCCTGAGCGATCTTGAGATAGCCCATAGCGCCACCATCCTGCCCATCGAAGAGATTGCACGACGGGCGGGCATCAACGTGGACGCATTGGAACTGTATGGGCCCTACAAAGCCAAGATCAATCCGGCCAAGCTTGTGCTCCCTCAGGGCAAGGCGCCCGGCAAGGTAGTCCTCGTTTCAGCCATGTCCCCCACCCCTGCGGGCGAAGGCAAATCGACAACCACTGTAGGGCTCGCCGATTCCCTCGCCCGTGCCGGCCACAAAGTGATGATCGCACTCCGCGAACCCTCACTCGGGCCGATCCTTGGCATGAAGGGCGGGGCAACCGGAGGCGGCTACTCGCAGGTGCTGCCCATGGACGATATCAACCTCCACTTCACCGGCGACTTCCACGCCGTCACCTCGGCCAACAACGCCCTCATGGCACTGGTGGACAACCACATCTTCCAAGGCAACAACCTCGGAATCGACCCCCGCCGCATGACGTTCAAACGGGTCATCGACATGAACGACCGCTCCTTACGGGAAATCATTATCGGGCTGGGTGGTCCGGCCCAGGGCGTACCCCGGCAAGATGGCTTTGACATCACAGTGGCCTCCGAGATCATGGCCGTTTTCTGCCTCGCCACGGACTTGAACGACCTTCGTGCACGCTTGGGCCGCATCACTTTCGGCTACACCTTCGACCGCCAACCCGTAACTGTTGCGGACCTTGGGGTGGAGGGTGCCCTGACTCTGCTCTTGAAGGACGCCATCAAACCAAACCTTGTCCAGACCATCGCCGGGACGCCGGCACTGGTCCATGGTGGGCCCTTCGCCAACATTGCCCACGGGTGCAACTCGCTCATAGCAACCCGGACCGGGCAGCAACTTGCGGACATCGTGGTCACCGAGGCTGGATTCGGCGCGGACCTGGGTGCCGAAAAGTACATGGACATCAAGTCGCGCATCGCTGACGTGGCGCCGTCCGCCGTCGTTGTCGTGGCAACGATCCGGGCGCTGAAGATGCAAGGCGGAATTCCAAAAGACAAACTCAGCGAGCCCAACGTGGACGCTGTAGCCGCTGGGGTGGAAAACCTCAAACGCCATGTTGGGAATGTCGCCAAGTTCGGCATTTCGCCGGTCGTCGCCATCAACAAATTCAACACCGACACCGACGAAGAACTTCAGTGGCTGCTGAAGTGGTGCGCAGCGGAAGGCGTGGAAGCCGCCGTCGCCGATGTCTGGGGCCGTGGCGGCGGAGGCGATGGTGGGGATGAGCTCGCGTCCAAGGTGGCAGCGGCAGTGCAAGGGCCATCAAATTTCCACCACTTGTACCCACTGGAACTTTCTGTGGAGGACAAGATCCGGACCATTGTGCAGGAGATCTACGGCGCAGACGGCGTCGAATTTTCTGTCCCGGCACAGAAGCGACTTGTGGACATTCAAAAAAATGGCTGGGGCGGGCTCCCCGTCTGCATGGCCAAGACGCAATACTCGTTCACGGACGACGCATCCAAGCTCGGGGCGCCAAAGGGATTCCGGGTACACGTGCGCGAACTCATCCCCAAGACCGGCGCGGGCTTCATTGTCGCGCTGACCGGTGCCGTCATGACCATGCCCGGACTGCCCAAGGAACCGGCAGCCATGCGCATGGACGTCGATGCGGACGGCAAACCCACAGGCCTCTTCTGACCTTCTCTCACATCGTGGCCGCTTTCCACCGATCCTCTATCACCTCCAGGCCGCTTTCCTCCGATCCTCTATCACCTCCACCGGCATACCACCGACGCTCTATCACCTCCACGCCACTTTCCACGGATGCTCTATCACCTCCACCCGCCTTCCCACCGATCCTCTATCACCTCCACCCGCCTTCCCACCGATCCTCTATCACCTCCACCCGCCTTCCCACCGATCCTCTATCACCTCCACCCGCCTTCCCACCGATCCTCTGTCACCTCCACCGGCATAACCACCGATCCTCTATCACCTCCGCACGATCCCCAAAAGGTTGACGGTACGTGAGAGAGCAACCGTCCAAATCCGGTGGTAAGTGAGAGAGGGACCGGCGAAAAGCGTCAGGATGTGAGAGAGCATCGGAAGCACAAAAGACGCCCTCCCACGGGAGTGGGAAGGCGTCTTTTGTCAGCGCTCGGTCTTTAAAGGGCGCGGGCTTTAGCGCTCGGCTTTAGCGCTCGATGTCGCCGCGGATGAAGGCTTCAACCTTGTCGCGGGCCAGGTCGTCGTTGAACTGCTCCGGCGGGGACTTCATGAAGTAGCTGGATGCGGAGAGCAGCGGGCCCCCAATGCCGCGGTCCAGGCCAATCTTCGCGGCGCGGATGGCATCGATGATCACACCAGCGGAGTTCGGGGAATCCCATACTTCGAGCTTGTATTCCAGGGAAACGGGAGCATCACCGAAGTTGCGGCCCTCGAGGCGGACGAAGGCCCACTTGCGGTCGTCCAGCCAGGCAACGTAATCGGACGGCCCGATGTGGACGTCGTCAGCGTGAAGCTCGGCCTCAACGTTGGAGGTGACGGCCTGCGTCTTGGAAATCTTCTTGGACTCAAGGCGATCGCGCTCAAGCATGTTCTTGAAGTCCATGTTGCCGCCAACGTTCAGCTGGTACGTGCGGTCCAAGGTGACGCCGCGGTCCTCGAACAGCTTGGCCATCACGCGGTGGGTGATGGTGGCACCGATCTGGCTCTTGATGTCGTCGCCCACGATCGGAACACCCGCTGCAGTGAACTTGTCAGCCCACTCCTTGGTGCCAGCAATGAAGACGGGGAGGGCATTGACGAAGGCCACGCCAGCGTCGATGGCGCACTGGGCATAGAACTTGGCAGCCTGCTCCGAACCAACGGGCAGGTAGCAAACCATGACGTCTACCTTCGCTTCGCGGAGGACAGCAACGATGTCGACGTCCTCCTCGGGAGCTTCGACGATGGTCTCGCGGTAGTACTTGCCCAAGCCGTCAAGGGTATGTCCACGCTGGACGGTCACCCCGGTGGCAGGGACGTCGGCGATCTTGATGGTGTTGTTTTCGCTGGCGCCGATGGCGTCGGCCAGGTCCAGTCCAACCTTCTTGCTATCAACATCGAAAGCAGCAACGAACTGAACATCGTTGACGTGGTACTGGCCGAACTCGACGTGCATCAGACCCGGGATCGTGGCCTTGGGGTCAGCGTCGCGATAATACTGAACACCTTGGACCAGCGATGCGGCGCAGTTTCCTACGCCGACAATGGCAACACGAATCGGATGTGAAGACACGGAACTCCTTTTGAGAACTAAACCTCAGGTGCCAGGCGCAAACTCTGACTGAGCTCAGAGCACGACTGATTGGCACGGCGCCAGTTGGCGCACACTTGCATTGTAGCCAACAGAGAAGGGGCCGGCTTTGTTCCCGCCGGCCCCTTCTGTTTTATGTCTTTTCCCTCGGTTTACTTCTGCGCCCACAGATTGATGTCGGATTCGACCGCGAACTCATCGATCGCAGTCAGCTCATCAGTAGTGAACTTCAGGTTGTTGATGGCACTCAGCGTGTCTTCAAGCTGCGCAACGCTGGACGCCCCAACAAGCGCGGATGTTACGGGAGAGCCCTTCGGCTGGTCACGGAGAATCCATGCAATGGCCATCTGTGCGAGGGTCTGTCCACGGCCTTCGGCGATGGCGTTGAGTCCCCGAACGCGGTCCAGCTTGTCCTCCGTCAATGCGGATTCAGAGAGGAACCGTTCCTTTGCGGCCCGTGAGTCAGCCGGAACACCGTTGAGGTAGCGGTTGGTCAGCATCCCCTGGGCAAGAGGAGAGAAGGCGATGGAGCCGGCGCCCACCTGGTCCAGTGCCTCGTAGAGGTTCGGCGAACCGTTCTCGGTCCATCGGTTCAGCATGGAGTAGCTGGGTTGGTGGATGAGCAGAGGGGTGCCGAGTTCCTTCAGGATTCGGGCTGCCTCGACCGTCTGCTCGGGGGTGTAGGAAGAGATACCCGCGTACAAGGCTTTGCCGGACCGGACCGCGTAGTCCAGCGCCCCCATGGTTTCCTCCAACGGCGTCTCGGGGTCCGGACGGTGGCTGTAGAAGATATCGACGTAGTCCAGGCCCATCCGCTGCAGGGACTGGTCAAGGCTGGAGATCAGGTACTTGCGGGATCCCCATTCACCGTACGGGCCCGGCCACATGTAGTAGCCGGCCTTCGTGGAGATGACGAGCTCATCACGGTACGGCTTGAAGTCGTCCTTGAGGTGGCGCCCGAAGTTCGTTTCTGCCGATCCGTCCGGCGGGCCGTAGTTGTTGGCGAGGTCGAAGTGGTTGACACCCAGATCGAAGGCACGGCGCAGGATGGCGCGCTGTTCGTCGAACCGCTTGTCGTCGCCGAAGTTGTGCCAAAGGCCCAGCGAGATAGCGGGGAGCTTGAGACCACTGCGTCCAACGCGGCGGTAGGGCATGGTTTCGTAACGGTTTTCCGCAGCCGAATAAGTCATACGTACCATCCTGCCACTGCACAGATCACCGTGTTCGGGCTGTCCGCAATGTGGGCGCCGTCACCCTTGTCACTGCTCGCTTTGCTGGACACGCACGACGGCGGCGCTCCCACCGGGCAGGGTCAGCGAACCGTCGTCGAGGACTACTTCCGTGTCGGTTGCCAGAAGCAGGGACCCACCCATAGGCGAATCCAGCGGCTCGTCACCAAAGTTGCACACCACGCGGATGGCGCCGCGGGTCATCTCCAGCCAGTGCTCGTCGTCGTCGAACTCCACCGTGGTCGCGCCAAAACCTCCGTTCACCAGCTCCGGCGTATTCCTGCGCAGCTGTGCTAAATCCCGATACAGCTGCAACAGGCGGGCGTGGTCCCCGGCGCTGGGCTCGTCCCAGTCCAGCTTTGAGCGCTTGAAAGTTTCCGGGTCCTGGGGGTCGGGCACAACGGCAGGGTCCCAGCCCATTCGTTCAAATTCCTTGATCCGGCCCTTCGCTGTGGCCTCCCCCAATTCCGGTTCGGGGTGCGAGGTGAAGAACTGCCACGGCGTGGAAGCCCCGAATTCCTCGCCCATGAAAAGCATGGGTGTGAAAGGGGATGTCATGGTCAGCACTGCGCCGATCGCCAGCCGACCAAAAGATAGGGATGCAGTTAGCCGGTCACCGGTGGCGCGGTTGCCGATTTGGTCGTGGTTTTGCAGGCAAACTACCAACGCGGAAGGATGCGCGAGGTCGTGCCGGATCGGCCGACCGTGGTGGCGTCCCCGGAAGCTTGAGTAGCTGCCATCGTGGAGGAAGCCGTGCTCGAGGACCTTGGCGAGGACAGCGAGGGAATCGAAGTCCGCGTAGTACCCGGTGGTTTCACCGCTAAGGTTCACGTGCAGGGCGTGGTGGAAGTCGTCGCTCCATTGGCCTTCCAAGCCATATCCGTTGTCCTTACGGGGATAGATGAGCCGCGGATTGTTCAAGTCCGATTCTGCAATCAGGGTTTTGGTAACCCCGGTTTCCGCTTCGATCTGATCTCCCAGCGCGCCAAAGTCCTCAAGGATGTGCACGGCACGTTCGTCGCGCAGGGCGTGCACGGCGTCTAGCCTGAGCCCATCCACGTGATAGTCGCGGAGCCACATCGCCGCGTTCTCCAGGATGTAACGGCGTACCTCGTCGGAGCCCGGACCATCGAGGTTTACTGAATCGCCCCACGTGTTCCCCTCCCCGGATTTCAGGTAGGGGCCAAATTTGGGCAGGTAATTGCCACTGGGTCCAAGATGGTTGTAGACCACATCCTGGATGACGCCCAGGCCTGCGGCGTGGGCGGCGTCGACGAACCGTTGGTAGGCCTCCGGGCCACCGTAGGGCTCGTGGACGGCGTACCACAGCACGCCGTCATAACCCCAGTTGTGAACTCCGTTGAATGCATTGACCGGAAGCAATTCGATGAAGTCGACGCCCAGGTCAACCAAATAGTCGAGTTTCCCGGCGGCTGCGTCCAGTGTGCCTTCGGGAGTGAACGTGCCCAGGTGGAGCTCATAGATGACGGATCCCTTGAGGCTGCGCCCCTTCCACTCACCATCCCCCCAGTGGTAGGCGGCAGGATCGAAGGTAGCGGACAATCCATGCACCCCGTCCGGCTGCCGCCTCGAGCGCGGATCGGGAAACGGCCCCTCGCCGTCCACGATGTACCCGTACGCAACTGCGTCACCTTCCTGGCCAGTGACCTCTGCGGACGCGCGCCACCATCCTGTAGCGCCGCCGTCGTGGATTTGTTCCATGGCGTGCTCGCTACCTCCGGCGAGCAGCTTCACAGATCCGGCGTTGGGCGCCCAGACGTCATAACGGTTTTTTCCAGCAGCGTGCTCCAGCATCGTGTCCCCTGTGCTTGTTTTAGCTTGCGTTGCAGTGGCGGTGTTGGTTTGGGTGTTCGTGTTCAGCGGATCAGTCAGCGGGCACCAGCAGTGCGACCGGGTAGTGCTCCAGCAGCGTAGCAACCGCGACGGAACCGGCGTCGTACGTGGTCCCGGTCAGTTCGTCATGGCAGTTGACCGGCAAGTCGATGGCCGTATCCCGCCAACCGCCTTCACGGGCGAGGCGCTTGGGCAGCCGCGTGCCAACGGTAATGGCACCGGGCGCGTCCACACCGCGGCTGAATGCAACCACATGCTCAGCTGCCGCGCCGCTCGCGTGCAAAGGCCCGTAGCCGCCGAACAGCTCTGGCCGGTCCCGACGCAACCTGAGCGCCCTGGAGACCACCAGCAGTTTGGCAGATTCGTCCGTGAACTCAGGCCGCGCACCAGCATCGAGTTCCGCGAGCGCCGCGGTCCGGGCTTGGAAGTCCACTGGTCGCCGGTTATCGGGGTCAGTCAGTGACCCATCCCGGAACTCTGTGCCCTGATAGACATCCGGAACGCCGGGCATGGTCAATTGGATGAGCTTGGCTGAGAGCGAGTTCGAAGTTCCGTAAGGTTCGAGTTCCTCCACGAAATTCTCCAACGCGGCAGCGACCTCGGGGACGTCAAAAACGGCGTCGACGGCGGCAGCCAAATGACGCTCGAAGTCCAGGTTGGGGTCGGTCCAGTTGGTCGAATTTCCGGCTTCGCGGGCGGCCTTGAGCGCATACGATTGGAGGCGCCCACGATCGGCGGGCCAAGCGCCTGCAATGGACTGCCAAACTAGGGCGGCCAGCGGACCGTCCGGGATGGGCGCCAGCTCCTGGACAGTGCCAAGGAAGAGTTCCCATTCGGGGACAGATTCGGAAATCACCGAAATCCTGGCCCGGGCGTCCTCGCTGCGCTTGGTGTCGTGGGTGCTCAGCGTGGTCATGGAGAGCGGGATCTCTGCCTGACGACGTGTCATGCGCTCGTGGAACCCATCAGGGGAAAGCGTAAATTCACTGGGATCAGCGCCCACTTCGGTGAGCGTCCCCAAGCGTGTGTAGCGGAAGAATGCGGTGTCCTCCACACCCTTGGCCATAACCATGCCGGAGGTCTGTTGGAAACGGCGGGCGAGTTCCCCTGTGGTATCAGTCAGGAGAGGCCGAAGCCCGTTCAGCACAGACCGGAGCCCGGGCCGATGTTGCCCAGCGCGTTCTATGGCTTCTTCCAGGATTTCCTGGCCGTGCGGAAGGTAGGTCCTGTAGACGGGGAACCAGCAAATAATCTCGGCCAGGGCATCGGCTACCTCGTCCCGCGGCAATTCTGGTGACTCGGGAACAAGCCGGGACAACCGGAGGATTTCGGACCTCAGGATGCCATCGGCAATGCGCCGTTTGGTCCCGTGGATCATGTCCTCATAGTCGGCCGGTTGAGCCGCATCCCGCAGCCGGGCATCGAGGGAGTCCAGGTATTCCTCGGCCGCGGGATCGACGAACAGACGGTCTACGTCCGCCAGTGCGTCATACCCTGTGGTGCCTTCGCAATCAAAGGTTTCCGGCAGTTTCTCTCCCGGCTCAAGGATCTTCTCCACCAGGAGGTACGCCCCGCCCGTCTCCTTGCGAAGCCTTGCAAGATACCCTTCAGGATCCGCCAGCCCATCGGGGTGATCGATCCTGAGACCATTCACCAGCTCTCCGCGGAACCATCGCACGATTTCCTCATGCGCCTCATCGAATACCCACGCAACCTCGACGCGGACGCCTGCCAGGGTATTGACTGCGAAGAAGCGGCGGTAGTTCAATTCAGCGTCCGCGCGGCGCCAGCCCACCAGTTCATAGTGCTGCCGCGAATGAACCTCCTGCGGACTGTCTCCAGCACTGAAGCTGCCCTCGGCCAACGGGAAACGGTGATCGTAGTAGTGCAGTTCGCCGTCCACCACAGTGAGTTGCCCAAGGTCGTCATCGCTGCCGAGCACGGGGATACGGATCTTTCCGCCGCCGAAGTCCCAGTCGACGTCGAACGCTTCCGCGTACTTGGACGAGCGACCCTCCTTCAGGAGCTGCCACCACCAGGCATTCTGTCCTGGCGAGGCGACACCCATGTGGTTGGGAACGATGTCCGCCAGGATGCCAAGTCCTTTCGAGCGCGCGGCCTTGGACAACGCAGCCAGACCCTCGGCTCCGCCACGGGCAGGATCCACGGACGAAGGATCCGTGACGTCATAACCGTGGTCTGAGCCTTCTTCCGCGGTGAGGATCGGCGATACGTAGACCCAATCGACCCCAAGGTTGTGCAGGTACCCGGTGAGTTCCGCGGCGTCCTGAAGCGTAAAGCTTTGGCGGATTTGCAGCCTGTACGTTGACACGGGGGTCCTCATGAGTCCGCCTTCTTCGAAGTACGGCGCCTCCGTGCGGGTTTTGATTCCGCAACGGGTGGATCTCCCCCGTCGGAAGCGCTGACCGCCTCTGACCCATTCTTAGACCGAGCGTTCGTCGACGAATCTGTCCGCTTCGAATCCACCGCAGGAGCCGTGAGCGACGCCGTTTCGGGCGTGCTCGTCTGACTTAGGGCGGCAAGGGAGGCGGCCACAGAGTGGTCCGGCTCAGACTCTGGTGTGCTGTGGGCACGAAGCACCACGAGTGACTTCGCAGCGATCATCAGGATCTGATCCGCCTTCACGACGTCTGAATCAGCGCCTTCACCCCCGGTGTCGATCATGACGTCCCACGCAGGGGCATATTCGTCTGATGGCACCCGGAACCCAACCTCGTCCGCGTCCGCATTGAAGTAGAGGAGGAAATTGACATCGGTGATCCGGCGGCCCTGTGTGTCCCGTCCGTGGATGCCGTCACCGTTCAAGAACACGCCAACAGAACGGCCCAGCGCGGTGTCCCAATCCGAGGGCGTCATGGTGCTGGCGTCGGCATCCAGCCATACGATGTCCGGAAGCCGCTCGCCCTCGCCTCGCAACACCGGCCGGCCATCGAAGAATCTGCTTCGGCGGAGGCTGGGGTGTTTGGCCCGCAGGGCGCTAACAGCAGCCGTGAACTCCACCAAGGGCTGGTCAACGCTATCCCAGTTGATCCAGGTGAGCTCGGAGTCCTGACAGTAACCGTTGTTATTGCCGTGCTGCGTCCTTCCAAGTTCATCGCCATGCAGGAGCATGGGGACGCCTTGTGACAGGAAAAGCGAGGCGATGAAGTTCCTCTGTTGTCGGGCCCTGAGGCCTAGAACCTTGGGATCGTCCGTGGGGCCTTCAACGCCGCAATTCCATGAGCGGTTGTGCGATTCGCCGTCGTTATTGCCCTCACCGTTGGCCTCGTTGTGTTTCTCGTTGTACGACACGAGATCGGCCAAGGTGAAGCCATCGTGGGCAGTGACGAAGTTGATCGATGCCACAGGCCGGCGCCCGGAGTGTTCGTAGAGGTCGGCAGAGCCTGTCAGACGCGAGGCGAACTCACCGAGCGTGGAGGGTTCTCCGCGCCAGAAGTCGCGGACAGTGTCCCGGTACTGGCCGTTCCATTCCGTCCATTGCGGCGGGAAGTTGCCCACCTGGTATCCACCCGGACCCACATCCCACGGTTCGGCAATGAGCTTCACCTGAGACACGACGGGGTCCTGCTGGATGAGTTCGAAGAAGGTTGAGAGCTTGTCCACGTCATAGAATTCGCGGGCCAGGGTGGACGCGAGGTCGAAACGGAACCCGTCCACGTGCATCTCCGTCACCCAGTAGCGGAGCGAATCCATCAGCAGCTGAAGTGAATGCGGACTGCGGACATTCAATGAGTTGCCGGTGCCGGTGTAGTCCATGTAGTACTTTTGGTCGTTCTCCACCAGGCGGTAGTACGCGGAATTGTCGATGCCCTTGAATGACAGGGTAGGTCCGAGGTGGTTGCCTTCAGCCGTGTGGTTGTAAACGACGTCCAGGATGACTTCGATCCCGGCGTTGTGCAGGGAACGCACCATGGCCTTGAAATCCTGGACCTGCTGGCCGGTATCACCCTTGGAACTGTAGCTGTTATGCGGGGCGAAGAAGCCGATGGTGTTGTAGCCCCAGTAGTTGTTCAGGCCCTTGTCCTGCAGGATCCCGTCATTGACGAACTGATGCACCGGCATGAGCTCGATCGCCGTGATTCCGAGCTTTTGAAGGTGGGAAATGACCGCAGGGTGGGCCACGCCGGCGTAGGTTCCGCGCTGTTCCTCGGGAACCTCTGGATGCAGCTGGGTAAGTCCCTTGACGTGTGCCTCGTAGATGACGGACTTGTGGTACGGAATCTTCAGTAGTTTGTCGCCGTCCCAGTCGAAGAACGGGTTAATGACGACGCCCAGCATCATGTGCGGTGCGGAGTCGGCGTCGTTCCGGGAGTCCGGGTCCCCCATGTTGTAGGAGAACAGTGCCGGGTCCCAGTCGATCTGCCGGTGGATGGCCTTTGCATATGGGTCCAGCAACAGCTTGTTGGGGTTGAACCGCTGGCCGGCATCGGGGTTGTAAGGTCCGTGCACCCGATAGCCATATTTCTGTCCCGGTTGGACTTGCGGCAGGTAGCAGTGCCACACGTAGCCGTCCACCTCGCTGACATCTACGCGGACTTCCCCGCCGTCGTCGTCGAAGAGGCACAGTTCCACTTTCTCGGCCTTCTCGCTGAACAGCGCGAAGTTGGTGCCGGTGCCGTCAAAGGTGGCTCCAAGCGGATAGGCCGATCCAGGCCAGACTTCCATGCGTTCTCCTCTGGTGATGCGGATAACTTGCTGCAAGCCTACTCATGACCCCTGACACGGACAGTAACCTTACGGTCTTGTGCGGTCGTATTCCGCAGTCAGCGAACCTATGACGCTCGGTACCGCTGCCAAGATCGCCGAGGCTGTAAGGGGGCCACCATCAAAATCTTTCGACGCGATCGCACCTGCTCGGCCATGAACACTGGCGGCAACCGCGGCCACAGCAGCCCAGCGGTCGTCCAGTTTCAAACCCAGGGCCGCGTACGCGCCGTCGTCGTCCTTGACCGAGTCCACAGATTGCGCCAGCAATGCGCCCAGAATGCCCGCCAGGACGTCACCGCTGCCGGCAGTCGCCATCCAGGCGGTGCCCTCGGACTGACTGAAAACAACGCCCGACGGCGAGGCCACCAGTGTGGTGGCACCCTTCAGCAGGACGGTGGCGCCGGTTTGTTCGGCTGCTTGCCGTACGAAGTGCAGCGGCCGGGACTCGACATCCTCGCGGGTCACGGCGACCTCACCCGTGGACGGAAGGGACGCCAGCAACGTGGCCAGCTCCCCAGCGTGAGGCGTGAGGATCCACTGTGCGGGACAACGCTCCGGCAGGATGCTCAAGGCTCCGGCATCGACGACGCATGGCAGCTCAGCGGCAATCGCTGACTCCGCAGCGTCCCCGGCACGTCCGAGTTGGTCCTCCCCGTCCACACCAGGACCAAGCAACCACGCTTGGACGCGGCCAGGCTCGTCCGTCTCCCACAGGGCCTCCGGCGTCCGCGTCAGAACTTGGCGTGCCGCAGATTCCGGCCCTACATAGCGGACCATCCCAGCGCCGGTCACTGCTGCCGCATGGACGCTCAGCACGGCTGCCCCGGCAAAACGAGATGAGCCGGCGACTACGCCCAGCACGCCACGGGAGTATTTATGGGAGCGGCGTCCGGGTTT
This sequence comes from Paenarthrobacter sp. RAF54_2, assembly GCF_052113945.1. Lineage (NCBI taxonomy): Bacteria > Bacillati > Actinomycetota > Actinomycetes > Micrococcales > Micrococcaceae > Paenarthrobacter > Paenarthrobacter sp. RAF54_2. The sequence continues at coordinate 134,051 of NZ_JBFRDV010000007.1, read as the reverse complement.
GGGGAGCAAGGAATTCAGGTCCGTGGCATCAAGCCGGCACAACTCAGGGGTAGCCAGGGAGTCTTCGATCCCAATCTGCACCAGAACCACGCGTCCCGCACAGCCTTCGCCGGGGTCTGTCATCAAACCGGCCTTGATGCCACCGAAAGTCACAGTGACGTCGGCGTCCAACACCGGCCAGTGGACTTCCCCTGTGGTCGCATCCAGCCCGCTGGGGAGGTCGCACGCCACCACACAGCGGGGCTTCAGCTCCTGAAGGGAAGCAACAAACTCCGCAGAAGGATCACGCAATCCGCCCCGCGCGCCGGTGCCCAATAGGGCATCGATAATGACATCGTCACCAGCGCAGAGGACGGCAAGCTCCTCGGCATTGCCGGGATCCAGTCGCAGCACACGGCCACCCGCCGCCCGAAATGCCGCCAGAGCATCAGGGTGGACTTCCGCCGAGGCGAGGACCGCCGTCGTCCGCATGCCGCGGCGGGCAAGCATGGAAGCGGCAAAGAGGCCGTCACCGCCGTTATTGCCTTTGCCTGCAAGAACTGTGACGCTGGCGCCGGTCAGCTTGCGCCGGGCCTTGACCACGCGAACCACTTCCTGCGCCAGGCCGTAAGCGGCCCGTTGCATGAGAACAGCGCCCTCACCGGAGTCCAGGAGCGGTTGTTCCGCATCCCTGATCTGTTGTCCAGTGAAGGCGCTGATCATCGTTATGTATAGGTCCGTTTAGCCCTCGGCGAGGACATACGCCGTAGCGATGCCGCCATCGTGGCTCATGGACAGGTGCCAGCGCTTAACGCCCTTGGCATCAGACACGGCCAAGACCGTTCCTTTGACCTGGACGGTAGGACCATTCTGGTCAAGACCGATCCAGCAGTCCTGCCAATTCATGCCTGCGGGAGCACCCAGGACCTTGGCCACCGCTTCCTTGGCAGCGAAGCGGGCCGCGAGTGATCTGGTGTTGAGTTCGCGCTCCGCAGGAACGAACAGCCTGTCCCGAAGTCCGGGGGTCCGCTCGAGTTGCCGGGCGAACCGCTCGATGTCTACGACGTCTACGCCAATGCCAACAATCATGCGGTTATTCTACGGTCACGCTCTTGGCGAGGTTACGCGGCTGATCGACGTCGTAACCCTTCGCCCCGGCCAGTTCAGCAGCAAAGATCTGCAGCGGCACGGTGGTGAGCAGCGGCATGAGCAGCGTGGGCGTCTCCGGTACGTAGAACACGTGCTCCGCATAGTCCTTGACCGACTCGTCGCCTTCTTCAGCAATGACCAGCGTACGGGCACCACGTGCGCGGACTTCCTGGATGTTGCTGACAACCTTGGAGTGCAGGGAGTCACGACCACGCGGGGACGGGACAACCACGAAAACGGGCTGGCCGTCGTCGATCAGGGCGATCGGTCCGTGCTTGAGTTCACCGGCGGCGAAGCCCTCAGCGTGGATGTAGGCAATTTCCTTGAGTTTCAAGGCGCCTTCCAGGGCCACCGGGTAGCCAACGTGGCGGCCCAGGAACAAGACGGACTTTTCGTCCTTCATGCTGCGTGCGAGTTCGCGCAAGGGACCTGCGTTGTCCAGGATCTTCTGAATCTTGGCCGGGATCTTGTTCAGGTCCGCGAGGACGTCCTTGATCTGGCCGGAGAAGATGTTGCCACGCAGCTGGGCCAGGTAAAGGCCAAGCAGGTAGGCGGCAGTGATCTGGGCGAGGAACGCCTTGGTGGATGCAACTGCGATCTCCGGACCAGCGTGGGTGTAGAGCACGGCGTCGGATTCGCGCGGGATGGTGGAACCGTTGGTGTTGCAGATGGAGATCGTCTTGGCGCCCTGTTCGCGGGCGTAGCGGACGGCCATGAGCGTATCCATGGTCTCGCCGGACTGGCTGATGGAAACCACCAGGGTGTTGGCGTCAACGATCGGATCGCGGTAACGGAACTCGTGTGCGAGCTCCACTTCCGTGGGGATACGGCACCAGTTTTCGATGGCGTACTTGGCAACCAGGCCAGCGTAGGCTGCGGTACCGCATGCCAGAACGATGATCTTGTCTACCTGCTTGAGGAGCTCCGGATCGATGCGGACTTCGTCCAGCGTCAGCTTTCCGTTGAGGTCCGAGCGTCCCAGCAGAGTCTGGGCTACGGCGTCGGGCTGGTCGTGGATTTCCTTCTCCATGAAGGAGCTGAAGCCACCCTTTTCGGCAGAAGCCGGGTCCCAGTCAACGTGGTATTCCTTGCCTTCAGCGGGAGCGCCGAAGAAGTCTGTGATCTCCACGGAGTCCGCGGTGATGGTGACGATCTGGTCCTGACCGAGTTCCACGGCACGGCGCGTGTAGTCGATGAAGCCGGAAACGTCCGAGCCGAGGAAGTTCTCGCCGTCGCCAAGGCCAACCACGAGCGGGGAGTTGCGGCGGGCGGCCACGACGACGTCGGGCTGGTCCGCGTGGACGGCGAGGAGGGTGAATGCACCTTCCAGGCGCTGGCAGGCCAGTCGCATCGCGTGGGTGAGGTCGCCGCCGTTGCCGTTGAGTTCGTTGCGGAAGATGTCGCCAACCAGTGCGGCAGCAACTTCGGTGTCTGTCTCCGACTCGAAGGTGACGCCCTTACCCAGCAGTTCTTGCTTGAGCTCGGCGAAGTTTTCGATGATGCCGTTGTGAATCAACGCCAGACGCCCGCCGTCGGAAAGGTGGGGGTGTGCGTTACGGTCGGTGGGCCCACCATGCGTGGCCCAACGGGTGTGGCCAATGCCGGTCAGGGATTCGGGAACCGGGTTTGCTTCCAGTTCACTGATCAGGTTGCTCAACTTGCCGGACTTTTTACGGGACGAGATGGTTCCATCAGCCACCACTGCGACGCCAGCGGAGTCATAGCCGCGGTACTCAAGACGACGCAGCCCCTCCACGACGACGTCAAGGGCGCTGTGACCAGCTGCCTTACGAGACGAATTGCCAACATAGCCTACGATTCCACACATGGGTATAAGCCTAACGGCTAGGTCAAACAACTGATGTGGGACATCCCTTCTCCTCGTATTGCCAGTGACTGGTTAATCACCCACAATTCACCTTCACGTCGTCGCGCATTTCCTGATCCGCCGGGCTAAGGGCAGAATCAGAACGTGACTTTGCAACGCACCGAAGCAAACGGCGACGGCGCTTCCCCCTTTGTTGAGCTGGACCGCCAAACGTGGTCCCGGCTCGCAGCACAGATGGAGCAGCCCCTCAACGAAGAGGACATTTTCCGCCTCCGAGGCCTCGGCGATCCCCTGGATATGAAGGAAGTGCGGGAGGTATACCTCCCCCTTTCGCGGCTTCTGCACCTCTATGTAGAGGCTTCCCATCAACTTCACGCGGCGACAACCACGTTCTTGGGTGAGCAAACGCAGCGCACCCCGTTCGTCATCGGTGTGGCCGGTTCCGTGGCTGTTGGAAAGTCCACCATCGCCCGTGTTCTTCGTGAAATGCTGCGGCGCTGGCCGGGAACACCCAACGTAGAACTCATCACCACAGACGGCTTCCTGTACCCGCTGGCCGAGCTGAAGCGCCGGCATTTGCTGGAACGCAAGGGTTTCCCGGAGTCCTACGACCGACGTGCGCTATTGCGTTTTGTGTCGGAAATCAAAGGCGGAGCCGAGGAAGTCCGGGCACCGTGGTACTCCCACGTCACCTATGACATCGTCCCGGGCAAGGAAGTTGTTGTCCGCCGCCCGGACGTCCTGATTGTGGAAGGCCTCAACGTTCTGGCCCCTGCAAGACCCCGCATGGATGGCAAGCAGGGCCTCGCGCTGAGCGACTTCTTTGACTTCTCCATCTACGTTGACGCCAAGACCTCGTACATCGAGGAGTGGTACGTGGATCGATTCCGGAAGCTCCGCACCACGGCCTTCGCTCAGCCGGAGTCCTACTTCCACCGCTACGCCACCCTGTCCGACGAAGATGCCGAGTCAACGGCCCGCGGTATCTGGAAGCGCATCAATGAGCCGAACCTCGAAGAGAACGTGCTCCCCACCCGTGGCCGCGCACAGCTGGTACTCACCAAGGATGCGGACCACTCCATACGCCGCATGCTTTTGCGGAAGGTCTAAGTGGACATCCAACCTCAGCCGATGCCCAGCCGCCGGGCATTCGCGGGTCTCCTCACCGCTGGCGCAGGCCTGGCCGCACTGACTGCCTGCACTCCGGATGGCCCCGCAGCCTCCCCTGCAGCGACCTCCCTTGGCGGCACGTCGACGACACCGTCCGGCCCTGCCTCAGGCGCCACGCCAACTCAAGTCACTGCAGTTACGCCCGCGGCGGCTACGGAACCTTCCAGCAGCCCTCCCACCGCAGCGCCCTCTCAGGCCGCAGCCAAGCAGTTCTCGCTGACCGATCCAGCCAGCCCGTGGGTGGTGGTCAACAAGCACAGGCCCTTGAATCCACAAAACTATGTCCCAGCGGATTTGGTTCAACCAGACATCCGGCTCGCCGTCAGCGGCGAAGCCACACAAATGAACAGCACGACGGCGACTGCCGCAGAAAAGATGTTCGCCGCAGCGGCGGCCGAGGGCGTCGTCATGGCATTGGCATCCGGGTACCGTTCCTATTCCACCCAGGTGGTCACCTACAACGGCTACGTCGCCAGCAGCGGCCAGGTGGCAGCCGACCGGGCTTCGGCACGCCCCGGTCATTCCGAACACCAAACGGGCTGGTCCTTTGACATTGGCGACGGCGGAGGTGCCTGCAGTTTTCAACCCTGCTTCGCCGACCAACCCGCGGCTATTTGGGCCAAAGCCAACGCGCACAAATTCGGTTTCATCGTCCGCTATCCATGGATGTTCCACGAAACCACCGGATACTTCTACGAGTCCTGGCACCTGCGCTACATCGGCGTCGAAGCAGCGACAGAGATGAACACCCGAGGCATCGCAACGCTTGAGGAGTACTTCGGGTTGGAAGCAGCGCCGGACTACCTGTAGCGCCGGTCCTTTTAGAGCCCGTCCTTTTAACCAGTGCGGCCCGCCCTCCTGCAAACCAGTAAACCGGTGATCAGGAAAGCGGGCCGAGGTTGCTTGGGTTCTAGACAGCCAGTTCGCTGGGAGCGCTCAGGCGTTCTTTGACTACGGCAGCCAGGCTGTTGCAAATCCGCTCAGCCGTCTCCATGTCGGCAGCTTCCACCATGACTCGCACCAGGGCCTCGGTTCCGGACGGACGGAGCAGCACGCGCCCGGTTTCACCCAGTTCCAGTTCAGCAGCGGCTACCGCTGCGGCCACGCCTTCGTCGGTGCCTGCACGGGCCTTGTCCACGCCCTTGACGTTGATCATGAGCTGCGGGAGCTTGGTCATCGCAGTAGCGAGTTCTTTCAAACTACGGCCAGTCAGGGCCACCTGCGCAGCAAGCTGCAGCCCGGTGAGCACTCCATCGCCAGTGGTGGCGTAGTCGGAGAAGATCACGTGGCCGGACTGTTCGCCACCCAGGTTGTAGCCGCCGTCGCGCATTTCCTCCAACACGTAACGGTCGCCAACAGCCGTTTCGCGGATGGTGATGCCGGCATTGCGAAGGGCGATCTTAAGTCCGAGGTTGCTCATGACCGTGGCAACCAGGATGCTGTCCTTGAGTTTGCCCGCTTCATTGAGTGCCAGCGCCAGGATCGCCATGATCTGGTCGCCATCTACTTCGTTGCCTTCGTGGTCTACAGCAAGGCAGCGGTCGGCGTCGCCGTCATGGGCAATGCCGAGGTTCGCACCGTGCTTGACCACCGCTTCCTTCAACGGACCCAAGTGGGTGGAGCCGACGCCGTCGTTGATGTTCAGTCCGTCCGGCTCGGCGCCAATGACGACTACGTCTGCGCCGGCGTCCTTGAACACCTGCGGCGAACAACCACTCGCCGCGCCGTGTGCGCAGTCCAGGACAACCTTCAGGCCTTCGAGGCGCTTGGGGAGGGTGCCGAGCAAGTGGACAATGTAGCGGTCCTCAGCGTCGGAGAAACGCTGGATGCGTCCGACGTCGCCGCCCACGGGGCGCTGTGGCTCTTTGCCCAGCTGTGCTTCGATGGCGTCCTCGACGTCGTCGGGCAGCTTCTGGCCGCCGCGTGCGAAGAACTTGATCCCATTGTCCGGGGCAGGGTTGTGGGAGGCCGAGAGCATAACGCCGAAATCGGCGTCGAGGTCTGCCACCAGGTAGGCCGCAGCCGGGGTGGGCAGCACCCCGGCGTCATAGACATCGATGCCGGAGCTGGAGAGCCCCGCTTCGACGGCGGCGGCAAGGAACTCGCCACTCGCCCTGGGGTCCCGGGCGACGACGGCGCGTGGCCGCTTGCCATCGGTTGTGCGGTCATGGCCGAGTACGACGGCGGCGGCCTGGGCCAGCTGCATAGCCAGCTCGGCGGTGAGCAATCCGTTCGCGAGACCGCGCACGCCATCTGTTCCAAATAATCTAGACATCGGCTCAAGTTTAGACGACGACGGGACACCACCCGTCCAGCAGCGTGTCGGAACGTCATGTGCGCAGGTCAAATCCGGCTCCCAGCACGCCTCTTTGAACTGCATAAAGAGCAACTTCTTAAACGGCGAAAGCCCGCCCCGCCGAAACGGCGGAACGGGCTTTCGAGCAAGCGCAGATTAGCGCTTGGAGTACTGCTGAGCCTTACGTGCCTTCTTGAGACCAGCCTTCTTACGCTCGATGACGCGGGCGTCACGGCGCAGGTAACCGGCCTTCTTGAGGGTGGCGCGGTTGTTGTCGACGTCGATCTCGTTCAGCGAGCGAGCGACACCGAGGCGCAGTGCACCGGCCTGGCCGGAGATGCCACCGCCGTGGATGCGGGCGATGACGTCGTAGGCGCCTTCAAGATCAAGGATCTTGAAGGGCTCGTTGACATCCTGCTGGTGCAGCTTGTTCGGGAAGTAGTTCTCCAGCGTGCGGCCGTTGATGATCCACTTGCCGGAACCCGGGATGACGCGAACGCGTGCAACGGCTTCCTTGCGGCGGCCAACAGCTGCACCGGCAACGGTCAGTGCCGGGCGCTCCTTCTTGGGCGCATCTTCAACAGATGTGCTTTCAGAGGTGTAGCTGGTGAGGGTTTCCTCAGCCTCGACGGCTTCGGCGGTCAGTTCTTCGTTCTGAGCCACGGTTCTCCTTGTAATAAAAAGTTGTTTGGTGGCCAGGACTACTGGGCGACCTGGGTGATTTCGAAAGTCTTCGGCTGCTGCGCAGCGTGCGGGTGCTCGGGGCCTGCGTAGACCTTGAGCTTGCCCAGCTGCTGAGCGGCGAGGGAGTTCTTGGGGAGCATGCCCTTGATGGCCTTCTCAACAGCGCGAACCGGGTTGGATTCCAGCAGCTCGGCGTAGTTGACGGAGGTCAGGCCGCCCGGGTAACCGGAGTGGCGGTATGCGCGCTTCTGCTCCAGCTTGGCGCCGGTGAGGGMAACCTTTTCAGCGTTGATGATGATGACGAAGTCGCCCATGTCCATGTGGGACGCAAAGGTCGGCTTGTGCTTTCCGCGCAGCAGTGTTGCGGTCTGGCTGGCAAGACGACCAAGGACAACGTCGGTGGCGTCAATGACGTGCCACTGGCGGTTGATATCGCCGGGCTTCGGGGTGTACGTACGCACGGTTTTGCCTCGTTCTTGTTCTGGCGTTCATGTTTTAGGCGACACGCAGTGAGGCGTGTACCTACTATGTATGCGTTACCGGAGCAGAGGTGAGGGCTCTATAGACCAGTCATCCCAGAATCTCGATATGCCCCTTGAGTTAGCGACCCTGCAACTGGATCCCCGAGAAGGCATGTGTCATCGAGATAGGACACGCACAACGACTATAAACAATACCTTCAACGGGCCGTCCGGGTCAAAATGGGGTATCCGCCCCTCGGGGTCGCATGCGCTTTGAGGGAGAATACATGACCAACGGTCCCGTTTTCCTGCTCCTGCTCGCCGTCGCCGGCTTGCTGTTGAGTCCGGCCGTGGAGTTCGTGATCGCCCGCGCCCTGCCGCGACTCGGTGGACTCCCCTCCCCAGGCGTTCGGATCACGACGGCGGCAGTCACCGCACTGCTGTTTGCCTTGCTGGGGTGGCGCTTTGGTTTTGCCGCGGAATTGCCGGCGTTCCTTTTATTGGCACTTCTTGGGGTGCAGCTTTCGAGAATTGATTTCACTCTCCATTTGCTGCCCAACCCCCTTGTTTTGTTCCTGCTTGGGGGTGGTTTTGTCCTCCTTGCGGCTTCCGCTGCACTGGATCCCGCCTGGCCCGAGCTGCTCCGAGCACTCGCCGGCGGCCTCATACTCTTCGTTGGCTACCTGATTCTGGGACTTATTTCTCCGAGAAGCCTCGGAATGGGCGATGTGAAGCTCGCAGCACCCGTCGGACTGTACTTGGGGTACTTGGGTTGGAAGCAAGTACTCTATGGCGGACTACTGGGATTCGTGGTGGGCGGGGTGCTCACGGTGCTGATGTTACGGCTCAACCGCAAGGAAAAGCCCGCAGAAACAGCTCACGGGCCAGCCATGGTAATCGCGGCACTGAGCGTGACTCTCCTACTTCAGTAGGGCTCGGCTTCTTCTCATTCCCCGGGCGCTTCATGGGCTCAAAGAAGTAAGGTTGCTGTCTATTCCAAGTAGTCGCTCACCTTTTTTGACTTCCAAACTGAGTACTCCCCTGCCCTTCTACGGGTGAATCGCTGATAGGCGCTGCAGGAATTCGAGTACGACTACGCATTGTTCAGCGGTACGTCCAGGGTGAATTCTTATCTCATCGAATTCCGAACCGCTAAACGCAACATGGGGGTAGTTCGGGAATCGAAGGCAAATTCCGATAATTTGCTGGACCTATAACCATTATTTACCAAACCCAAAAATTCATCTGGGAAGGATTTTCCAATGTCTGCTCTTATGTTCACCATCACTTCGTACATCGCCGGCGTCAAGGACCGCTTCACCTCCGAGGAGAAGGGCGCGACGATGGTGGAATACGGCCTCATGGTCGCCCTGATCGCCGTTGTGGTTGCTCTTGCAGTTGGCCCCTTGGGCACGGCCATCGCAACCCTGTTCAATGGCGTGACCACCTCGATAACGCCGTGATTGCCTCGCTCTGACACAGATGTTGCATTGGCCGGTGGCCGTGGCCTACACACAGTCCACAGCCGCCGGCCATTCCTCTTAAACGCTATTACCGCAATCCCATCGCGGATCCGGGTCTGGGAGACAGTCGTGAAATCGAAGAAAAAAGAGCGCGGAGCAGTCGCCGTGGAAATGGCAATTCTGCTGCCGCTGCTACTGCTGATCTTAATCGGGATTATGGAATTTGGGCGGGTGCTCAACGTCCAAGTGTCGCTCACAGAGGCAGCGCGGGAGGGTGCTCGTTATGCAGCCGTTCACTACCAGGATGGTGGTCTGAACGTATCTGGTAAAGCTTTGGCTGCAGCACCCTCCCTTAACGGCCTCGGAGTTTCAGTTAGTGATAATGCCGCAAGCTGTGCCCCGGGCTCCAACGTCACTGTGACAACCAGTGTCTCCTTGCCTTCCATGTCCGGCTTCCTTGATGCCGGATTCTTTGGTGGCCCGGGCATTTTCCCGCTGAACATGACTGGCGTAGGAGTGATGAGATGCGGTGGCTAAGGAATTTCCACAGTCTTCGCCGGTTGCAGGACGATGCCAAGGAGTCCCAGGAGCGCGGTGCTGCCACGATCATCGTCGCCGGGCTCATGGTGGTCCTCTTGGGCTTTGCCGCCTTGGCTGTTGATGTAGGGGCTCTGTATGCGGAGAAGGCGCAATTGCAAAATGGCGCCGATGCCGCCGCACTGGCGATTGCCACCGACTGCGCCGGGGGAAGCTGCGGCAACAGCACAACAACAGGAAATCAATTCGCCAATAGCAACGCGAACGACAACTCCAGCGGTGCCGTCGTCACATTCCCGGCAGCCACAACAGTTCGGGTAGTGACTAATGCCCGGGATGCAGGCTCCGGTGCAAACAGTTTCTCACTGTTCTTCGCACAGGCCTTCGGGATTGAAACTGCCACTGTAGGCGCGACAGCGGAAGCGTCCTGGGGTGCTCCGAAGAGTGCTACGACATTGCCTTGGACCGTCAGTGAATGTGTTTTCAAAAAGTACCTTTCGCCAGCGCAGCTTGCCTCACTCAATTCGACTGGCACCTTTACAGGCGATCCAATTCCCACTCATGTCACGCTTCGCTACGACACGAACGCTCCGGCAGTTGGGGGGTGCGTAGCACAAAATGGCTACCAGCCCGGCGGCTTTGGCTGGCTTGAGACCACGTCGGGCTGCTCGACTGACATAAGCATTAGCGCCGTAGTACAGGGCCAGCCCGGTAACCACTTCCCTAACGGGGCTACCTGCAATTCAGTGCTTGCCCACATCATGGACGAGCCAGCATTAATACCACTCTTCAAAACAGCAGCGCAAAACGGCAATAAGACAAAGTACACCCTTATCGGTTTTGCAGCCTTTCAGGTCACTGGATACAAGTTCGATGGGGGCCAGAAATTGGACCCTGCCGCACCCAGCTGCACAGGCAATTGCCGGGCCCTCCAGGGCTACTTCTCCCGCTTCGTGTCGCTCGAAGAAGGTTCTCAATCATCGGGTGGCATTCCCAACTATGGAGCGTCCGTTGTAACGCTCACCAAATAGGCGCTCACTGGCGTCCCCTATCAAAAACTCACGAAAACTCGAAGGGAGTTACAAAGTGAAAACACGCCTACTGGGAGGCATTGCAGCACTGCTTCTGGCAGTCATTGGCACCGTCTTGCTGGTCACCTACGTTCAGGGGGCCGACAAGCGGGCGCAGCAAGGGCTTGATCCCGTAAACGTCCTAGTGGTTAAGGAACGTATTCCGGCCGGTACCAAGGCCGAGGAAATCGGTTCGAAGGTCAAAGTGGAAACTTTGCCACAATCCGCAGTTGCGCCCGGCACTATCAATGCCTTGACGGATCAAAAGGGCAAGGTCACTTCCGCTGAACTGCAGCCTGGCGAACAGTTGTTGGGAGTCAAGCTTGTTAATCCCAAGGATCTAGCTCCCGGAACGGTACCTGTGCCGGAAGGCTTGCAAGAATCTACCTTTGTTCTGGCACCCGAGCGCATACTGGGCGGTCGGATCGAGGCCGGCGACACAGTTACGGTGTTTGCCTCATTCAAGTTGGACGACGCCGTTCCTGCCGGTGCGAACCTGCCAGCCGGTCTGACGGGCTGGAAAAACTTCACTGAGCTGCTCTACCACGATGTTCTCGTCACCGCTGTCCAACAAGCGGCCCCTGACGCGGAAAAATCCGCCGGGGCTGACAAGGGTGTAGCCCTCCCGAACGGTTCAGCCTACGTGACCGTCGCCCTGAGTGATGCCAACGCCGCCAAAATGGTTTTCGGTGCAGAGTTCGGCACGTTGTGGCTCTCCAAGCAGACGGACAAAACCACAAAGAGCGATCCACCGACGACAACCTTCGGAGGGCTGGTCCAATGAGCCGCTTCGTAGCCATCACTGCAGTTCGTGACTTTGAAGGCCGTGTGCGCCAGGCCATTGCCGGGGCACTGCATGGGGACCTGCAAACGCTCTCCCCCGAAATACTCCGGGGCGGGACGGATGATGTCTTCAAGGAACTCACAGGCGCGCCACCGGAGGTGATGATTCTGGGACCGGGCGTGAGTCCGGACGACGCTTTGAAGCTGGCCACGGTCTTCGATCTCCAATATCCGGAAATCAGCCTGTTGCTAGTGGCCGAACCCAGCCCAGAGATCGTCCTTCGTGCAATGCATTCGGGCATCCGGGACGTTGTGACACCGGAGATTGAGGTAAACGAGCTACGGATACTCCTGGAACGCGCATGCCTGGCCTCCGCCAGCCGGCGCCGTGGAATGCAGCCAGCGGCTGAATCCGGACAGGATAGAGGCCGCGTCATTGCCGTTATGTCCCCGAAGGGCGGAGTCGGCAAGACAACGGTTGCAACAAATTTGGCCGTTGGCCTTGGAGCTTTGGCGCCTATGAGCGTGGTCATTGTGGACCTGGACCTGCAATTCGGTGATGTGGCGTCTGGGCTTCTGCTCGAGCCAGAACACTCGATTACCGAGGCTGTTCATGGGGCGGCCGCCCAGGACTCCATGGTGCTCAAGGCATTCCTCACCGTCCATCCGGCGGGAATCTATGCACTTTGTGCACCGCAGAAGCCTTCGGAGTCCGATTACATCACAGCTGACCACGTCACAAGGCTCCTCAACCAGCTGGCCACGGAATTCAAGTACGTGGTGGTGGACACGGCACCGGGACTTGGCGAGCACTGCCTGGCGACTCTCGAGCTAGCCACGGATGGCGTCTGGGTCTGCGGCATGGACGTCCCCAGCATTCGTGGGCTTCGAAAGTGCTTCAGCGTGCTGCGGGAACTTCAGCTCTTGCCACAGGGCAGGCACACGGTGCTGAACTTCGCGGATCGAAAGAGCGGCATCTCGGTACAGGACGTTGAGGCGACCATCGGTGTCCCTGTTGATACCGTCATCCCTCGTTCCCGGAACCTGCCGTTCTCGACGAACCGGGGGGTCCCAGTACTCCAAGGCACCACTCGCGATTCAGCCACTAAGGGACTGAAGAAGCTGGTTGAGCGATTCGATCCCCGTCTGGAAACAGTTACCCCAAACAAGCTGCACCGGAGGGTGGTGGTGTCATGAAACTGTCGGAGAGGCTCACGAGGAACAACCCGCTTGTCGCCGTCGAAATCAAGGAAGCCGAGCAGGGAGGACAAGCCGCCGCCGTGGCGCCATCAGCGAATTCTCCTATGTTGGGCGGGACTCCAACTGCACCGGTGGTTGATGCCCTTTCAGGCCTTAAGCAAAGGGCCGCTTCGGCACTCTTCGAGCGAATGGGCTCAAGGCTTGGGGACGCATCCTCGTCGGAGGAAGAGCTTCGGTCCTTCGCTGTGGACGAACTTTCAGCTGTCATTGATGACGAGCAAGTGCCACTTTCTCCTGAAGAACGCCGCCGGCTGATCCGCGAGATTTCCGATGAGGTCATGGGCTACGGTCCATTGCAGCGTCTCTTGGAGGATCCGTCGGTTACTGAAGTGATGGTCAATCGCTTTGACCAGATCTACGTTGAGCGCCACGGTCACCTGGCACTGACTGATTTGCAGTTCAGTTCGGACGCGCACCTCCGTAAAGTCATCGAACGGATCGTGTCCAAGGTCGGACGACGGATAGACGAGTCTTCCCCACTCGTGGATGCGCGCCTCGAGGACGGCTCCCGCGTCAATGCGATTATCCCGCCGCTTGCTGTCAACGGCCCCTCATTGACTATCAGGAAATTCAGCCACGTTCCACTCACGGTCCGCAACCTGATCGAGTGGGAATCCATCAGCCACGAAATGGCGGAGTTGCTGAGCGCCTGTGTGGTTGCCCGTCTCAATGTCATCGTTTCTGGGGGCACTGGAACAGGGAAGACGACTCTCCTGAATGTTTTGTCTTCCTTCATCCCGGAGTCTGACCGCATCGTCACTATTGAGGATGCCGTGGAGCTTCAATTGCAACAGCGCCATGTGGTCAGGTTGGAGAGCCGCCCGCCCAACATCGAAGGTAAGGGCGCCATCACCATCCGGGATCTGGTCCGCAACTCCCTACGTATGCGGCCCGATCGGATCATCGTGGGCGAGGTTCGTGGCGGAGAGTCTCTCGACATGTTACAGGCCATGAACACCGGTCATGATGGCTCATTGTCCACCGTCCATGCCAACTCGCCGCGGGATGCGATCGCCCGCCTTGAGACGCTCGTCTTGATGGCTGGCATGGACCTGCCACTCCGGGCCATCCGGGAGCAGGTGTCGTCTGCCGTGGACGTGATCGTACAAGTGACCCGATTGCGGGATGGTAGCCGCCGCGTCACGCATGTGACCGAAGTGCAGGGTATGGAGGGAGACGTCGTCACGCTGCAGGACGCATTCCTCTTTGACTATTCTGCAGGCCTGGATGCCCAAGGGCGCTTCCTCGGCAGGGCCCTGCCAACGGGTATTCGACCAAGATTCCTGGACAGATTTGCAGAACTGGGTATCACAGTGTCGCCAGCTGTGTTTGGGGTCGCTCCCGTAAATGCAGGGAGGAGATAGCGATGGACACGCCGGCGCTCTTCATTACAGCCATCGGTCTTTGTGTCATTGCCCTAATAGTGCTCGTCATCGTCGTGCTGAAGCCACGGAACGGAAGCATTCCTTTGGAACGCCGGCGCTTGGGCACTTTGCCGGACGATTCGGCAGTGGGTCGAGTGTCACAGTCCGCGGTCCAAGTTATGGATGCTGCTCTGGGCCGCTCCGGCGGCCCCTTCAATCGGGAGGTTCTCTATAACGCTGGTGTGAAGCAGGCTCCTGCCGACTTCACCGTCATGGTTGTCTTCGGCACAGTGGTTGTGGGCGTCATCGGTTCCTTCCTGGTAAATCTGGTTATCGGCATCTTTCTGGCACTCGCTGCACCATTCGTTGCGAAACTCCTGCTGGTGTTCAAGACGGAGAAACGCCGAGGCAAATTTGAGTCGCAGCTTACTGACACCATCCAGATGTTGATTGGTGGCCTTCGTGTCGGACACAGCATCATGCGATCGTTTGAAGCAGCCGCCTTGGAAGCGCAAGCTCCCACGTCGGAAGAGTTGAGCAGGATTATAAACGAAGTGAGGATCGGCAAGGACGCCCGCCAAGCTATCGAAGACTCCGCGGTTCGCATGGACAGCGAGGACTTCCGCTGGATTGGCCAGGCCATACAGATCAATCGCGAAGTCGGCGGTGATTTAGCCGAGGTACTGGAACAAGTCGCCGGTACTATTCGGGAGCGCAGCGAAGTCAAGGGACACGTCCGTGCCCTCAGCGCCGAAGGCAAGATGTCGGCGGTAATCCTTATGGCGCTCCCTGTGGCAGTGGGGCTGTTCATGACTGCTGTCAACCCCGGCTACATGAAAGTCTTCGTCCAACATCCCATAGGAATTGCCTTAATGGTGACCAGCGTAATTTTGTTCGCCATCGGCGGTTTCTGGATGAGCCGCACCGTAAAGCTCAAGTTCTAGGAGGCTGTGCTCATGACTCCCATCGTTTGGCTGATCATCGCCGTGATCGTCCTCCCCGTTGCCTATTTCGCGTGGTCCTTAGCCACCATTGACCGCAAGTCAGTGCTGGCCATTCAGACAAATCTTGGTTCCGGATTCGCCCAGGGCACTGGCGTGAATATCCACCGCCCGCCAATTTTGTTGGGGCTGGCCCGGAAACTCACCCCTGGCAGTTACGAAGCCAAGCTTGATCAATGGCTGGCGCTTGCCGGGCGCCCCAAGTCAATGCCCCTGACGAAACTCATCGCCATCAAACCAGCTCTTGCCCTTGCGGGCGCTGTGGTTGGAGTTTTGTTAGCCACCAGCAACCCGAGCCCCACAATGATCGGCCTTGGGTTGTTCCTGACTATCCTCTTGTACTTCGTTCCAGATCTCTTGATCTACAACAACGGGATCAAGCGCCAAGAGGCCATTCAGCTGGAATTCCCGAACACGCTGGACCAAATGCTCATTTCCGTTGAGGCAGGACTTGGCTTCGAAGCAGCCATGGAACGGGCCTCCTCCTACGGCACGGGACCCCTGGCCTTGGAGCTGATGCGAACGCTCCAAGACATCCAAGTGGGGCGTCCAAGGCAAGAAGCATACGAGGCTATGGCCGAGCGATCCACTGTCCCGGACGTCCGTAGCTTTGTCCTGGCAGTGGTCCAGGCGGACAAATATGGCATCGGCATCGCCAACGTCCTCCGTGCACAAGCCAAGCAAGCCCGGGTCAAGCGTCGTCAAAAAGCAGAAGAGAAAGCAATGAAGTTGCCCGTCAAGGTGCTTTTTCCACTGATGTTCTGCATTTTCCCGGTGCTTTTCATAGTCCTTCTGGGTCCCGCAGCTATCAAGATCATCCAGATGTTCACCTGATCTTGCGCTGAGGGAAATAGACCGGCCGTTCGCGGATCCCAGACCGTGGACGGCCACAACGGCCCCCTTCCGGTACCCAGAGCCGGGAGGGGGTCCTCCAATGTCCGGACTTACTCGCGGCGTGCCCTCGTCAGCTCGGCCCGCGCAAGCAGCTCGCTATCCGACGGGTACGCTACTTCTTCCAGAACCAACGGGTGCGGTGCGGCCAACACGGACTTCGCATCACGCTTACGTTCCAGCAGACGTTCATGCAGCCAGCCCGGTTGCTCCAGGCCTTCCCCTACACGCAGGGCCGAGCCCACCAAGGACCTGACCATGTTGTGGCAGAACGCATCCGCCTGAACGGTAGCGACAATGACCCCGTCGCTCCCCCGTTCGAACTCAAACTTCTGAAGCTCGCGAATGGTCGTGGCACCTTCTCGGGGCTTACAGTAGGAACGGAAATCCTGGAGTCCCAGCAACTGGGAAGCGCCTTCATTCAACAACGCGACGTTCAATGGTCCCTTGTGCCACAACGTGATCCCCCGAAGCACCGGATCCCAACGCTCCGCGCCATCAGCAATGCGGTAACTGTAACGACGCCACAAGGCAGAAAACCGCGCGTCGAAACCTACCGGCGCCAGACCGGCGTCGTGCACTTCTATGGCACCGGTGAGGTCGCCGAGAATGCGACTAAGGGCCCCGCGAAGGCGACGCAAAAGCGCGACGGCGGGGTCGAGTTCGTGCCCACGCGGAAGTCCAAGCCACTCGGCCGCAGCCAGATCGAGATGGACCACCTGGCCGCGGGCGTGGACACCGGCGTCCGTGCGGCCGGCAACCGTAACGCGGATCGGACGGCGCACGAGGAGGGCCAACGATTCCTCAAGTGCTCCCTGCACGGTGAGCAGACCGGGTTGGAGTGCCCAACCGTTGAAGGGCCCTCCGTCATACGAAAGATCCATACGGACACGCAAAAACCCGCCGCCCCCCAAAGCGGGGGCAGCGGGTTTTCGTTCGTTCATAGACTTAAGTCTACTGTGAAGAATTCAGTGAATTACTTCTTGTCCTCAGCGGCCGGAGCCTCTTCGGTCTCAGCAACTTCAGCGTCAGCAGCCTCGGCCTCAGCTGCCGGAGCCTCTTCGGTTTCAGCAGCTTCGGTCTCTACAGCCTCGGTCTCAACAACCTCTTCCTCAGCAGCCGGGGCAGCCTTGGCAGCAGCAGCGGTTGCTTCAGCAACTACGGCCTGCTTCGGGGAAACCGGCTCGAGGACGAGCTCGATGACAGCCATGGGAGCGTTGTCGCCCTTGCGGTTGCCGATCTTGGTGATACGGGTGTAGCCACCATCGCGGTTGGCGACAGCGCCGGCGATGTCGGTGAACAGCTCGTGGACGATGCCCTTGTCGCTGATCAGGCCGAGAACGCGGCGGCGGGAAGAGAGGTCGCCACGCTTGGCGAAGGTGACCAAACGCTCTGCGTACGGCTTCAGGCGCTTGGCCTTGGTGACCGTGGTGGTGATGCGCTTGTGCTCAAACAGAGCAGCTGCCAGGTTCGCGAGCATCAGGCGCTCGTGAGCCGGGCCGCCTCCGAGGCGCGGACCCTTAGTGGGGGTAGGCATAATAATTTCTCCTGTTGTGTAAGCCGGTCAGGTCCATCGCTGGACCGTGCGGCCAAGATCTGCTTTTTAGAGCTCGTCGTCGCTGAACGCGGCGTCGTCCTCTTCGATGGCTGCGGCGCGGGCTGCGAGATCGAAACCGGGAGGGGAGTCCTTGAGGGACAGACCCAGTTCGACGAGCTTTGCCTTGACCTCGTCAATGGACTTCGCACCGAAGTTACGGATGTCCATCAGGTCAGCCTCGGAGCGGGCAACGAGTTCACCCACGGTGTGGATGCCCTCACGCTTGAGGCAGTTGTAGGAACGGACGGTAAGGTCCAGATCCTCGATCGGCAGAGCCATGTCCGCTGCCAGGGCAGCGTCCGTCGGCGACGGGCCAATCTCGATACCTTCAGCTGCGGTGTTCAGCTCACGAGCCAGACCGAACAGTTCCACCAAGGTGGTGCCTGCAGAAGCAACGGCGTCGCGCGGAGCGATTGCCTGCTTGGTCTCGACGTCGACAATGAGCTTGTCGAAGTCGGTGCGCTGCTCAACACGGGTAGCTTCCACGCGGAAGGTTACCTTCATGACCGGCGAGTAGATCGAGTCAACCGGAATACGGCCGATCTCGGAGTCGCCGGACTTGTTCTGAGCTGCCGAAACGTAGCCACGGCCGCGCTCGATGGTCAGTTCGAGTTCGAACTTGCCCTTCGAGTTCAGAGTGGCAATGTGCAGATCCGGGTTGTGGAATTCGACGCCGGCCGGCGGAGCAATGTCCGCGGCGGTGACGACTCCGGGGCCCTGCTTGCGCAGGTAAGCAACAACCGGCTCGTCGTGCTCGGAGGAAACCGAAAGGTTCTTGATGTTCAGGATGATCTCGGTGACATCTTCCTTGACACCCGGAACCGTGGTGAACTCGTGCAGCACGCCATCGATCCGGATGCTGGTTACAGCGGCACCGGGGATGGAGGAGAGCAGGGTACGGCGGAGGGAGTTTCCGAGGGTGTAGCCGAAGCCCGGCTCCAGCGGTTCAATGATGAAACGGGAGCGGTTCTCGGATACAACTTCTTCAGACAGGGTGGGGCGCTGTGCAATGAGCACTTAGGTTTCCTTTCGGCGAGCATCCGCTATATGACGCAACACAGGTGGTGGAAATCGGCTTCGGTTTCCAGCCTGACCAGCCGGGCCATGCTTGTAGACGGTCTAAACCATGTACAGCAGGCCCGGCCGGTCAGACAGGGAATACCTAATTAGACGCGGCGGCGCTTCGGCGGGCGGCAACCGTTGTGGGCGCTGGGGGTGACGTCCTGGATGGAGCCAACCTCAAGGCCAGCAGCCTGAAGCGAACGGATTGCGGTTTCGCGTCCGGATCCCGGACCCTTGACGAATACGTCAACCTTGCGCAGACCGTGCTCCTGAGCGCGCTTTGCAGCAGCTTCAGCAGCCATCTGGGCAGCGAACGGGGTGGACTTACGGGAGCCCTTGAAGCCAACCTCACCGGCGGAAGCCCAGGAGATTACAGCACCGTTCGGGTCCGTGATGGACACGATGGTGTTGTTAAAGGTGCTCTTGAYGTGCGCCTGGCCAAGCGCAATATTCTTCTTATCCTTGCGACGCGGCTTACGAACCGCTCCACGAGTCTTCGGGGGCATTGTTTCTCCTACAGAAAGTTATCGGGGGAAAACCAGGTCAATCCCGAGGGATTAACGTCCGGCCTTCTTCTTGCCGGCGACGGTGCGCTTCGGGCCCTTACGGGTACGAGCGTTGGTCTTCGTACGCTGTCCGCGTACGGGCAGGCCCTTGCGGTGGCGCAGGCCTTCGTAGCTGCCGATCTCAACCTTGCGGCGGATGTCAGCGGCTACCTCGCGGCGAAGGTCACCCTCAACCTTGTAGTTGCCTTCAATGTAGTCACGCAGCTGGACCAGCTCGGCGTCAGTCAGGTCCTTGACGCGAACGTCAGCGCTGATGCCGGTGGCAGCCAGGGTTTCGTGTGCACGGGTCTTGCCCACGCCGTAGATGTAAGTAAGCGCAATTTCCAACCGCTTTTCGCGGGGAATGTCTACGCCAGCGAGACGAGCCATAGTGGCGGTACTCCTTGAATAAACCGGAGGTCGTAGGCAGTACACCCACACGATCCGTGTGGCCCCAGCCTCCGACCGGGGGTACGTTGACCAGGCTCTGTGATGCAGTCCTGGCACAACTTGTGCTGCCTTTATTTACTTGCGTGGGCTAGCAACCCAGGTTTGCCCTTGCGGGCGCTGATTCCCTGAAGGGGAATTAGCCCTGGCGCTGCTTGTGGCGCGGGTTCTCGCAGATCACCATGACCCGGCCGTTACGGCGGATCACTTTGCACTTGTCGCAGATCTGCTTGACGCTCGGCTTGACCTTCATGGCGTTCCTTTGCGTGTTTTGCAGTTGATCTGCTGGAGCGGCTTGGCACTATTGCCTTTGGCCGCCCAGCAATTTACTTGTAGCGGTAGACGATACGACCACGTGTGAGGTCGTATGGGCTTAGCTCCACCACTACGCGGTCCTCGGGGAGGATTCGAATGTAGTGCTGACGCATCTTCCCAGAGATGTGTGCGAGAACGACGTGCTTGTTGGTGAGCTCAACACGAAACATCGCGTTGGGCAGCGCCTCAGTCACAACGCCCTCGATCTCAATGACCCCGTCCTTCTTGGCCATATCCTCCGCTAACTGTTGTTTGCCGCTGTCCTCCGGTAGGCACCGAAAATCCAACGGACGTTTTTTGTTTGCTTGGCCCTCTTGGAACCACGACACTAAAAAGGGCGTGGCTGCACAGACAACCAACAAATAACTCTACGCCAATGGGGCCGGAAAGTTAAATCCGTCCATGGTAGCGCACGTACCGCCGCCCGTCACTCCCCTACGGTGCGGTAAGCAGGGAAGTCTCCTGCCGCCGTCGTGACACTTTCGGCCGCCTCAACACCGTCCAGGATCGCCAACCGCACTGCTTCGGCCGCGGCACTTTGGAGCGTTATCAGCGATACTTGCCGCGCCTGCTCGGTACTGCGATAGAGCCCGACGGCGCCAGTCGCCACAGCGAAAACCGTGTCACCATCCGCCAAAGTATGGGACGGATCCAAGGCCCGCGCCAGGCCGGCATGTCCAGAGCTGGCGGTCCGCTTGCACTCAGCAACATCCAGGACAGCATTCGTAGCGATGACGACGAGCGTGGTGTTGAGCCCTTCCGTAGAAGCCACTGGGTCTGCGACCCTCTGCGCGCTCGGTCGTGCCTCCCTTAGACGCGCGCTGCCAGGTCCCAGCCCCACCGGCGTCCCGAGTGCGTTGACGACCGCGATCGCGCCAACGATCACTGGGCCGTCAGTGGAGATGTTGTCAAGCGTGATCGAAGATGTCCCGACGCCGCCCTTGTACTGCCCGCGCGCAATCACTGCGCCCGTGCCAGCACCAACGTTTCCGCGTTCGACGGCCGCATGGTCGCCTGAGGCGTACGCTGCGGCGGCTGCCTGGTAACCCATGTCGGCGTCGGGCCGCGCTTTCACGTCACCGCCGCGTCCGAGGTCGAAGATGGCGGCGGCCGGAACGATCGGCACCACCGTCCCGGGAACAGCAAAGCCCCTGCCCTGCTCCTCGCACCAGAGTTGAGCGCCAGTAGCTGACGCCAGCCCAAAAGCACTGCCACCCGTCAGTACGATGGCGTCGATCGTGGATACCAATGTTGTCGGATCAAGAGCGTCAGTTTCGTGCGTACCAGGGCCTCCCCCGCGTACGTCCACCGACCCCACGGTTCCCACGGGTGGAAGGACGACGGTCACGCCACTGAGCCACCCGCCGTCGTTCTTCTGAACGTGGCCAATACGGATGCCCGGAACATCGGTGATCGCACTCATGGCACCATTGTCCACCTGGCGGCAACGCCATGAGCCGGATTGCTGCGCAGGGAGCGTTTAGTTACGGGATCGGGACAGGCACGACGCCGAGCGGTGCCAACTGCTCGGCACCTCCGTCCGGGGCAGACAGGACCCAGATGCCCTTTTCGTGCACAGCCACGGAGTGCTCCCACTGGCAGGAGCGCTTGCCGTCGGTGGTGACAACGGTCCAGTCATCGTCCAACGTGGCAGTCTCGATGCCACCGCGCACCAACATGGGTTCGATCGCGAGGCACAGGCCGGGGCGAATCTTGGGGCCGCGGTGATTGGTGCGGTAATTCAGGACGTCCGGGGCCATATGCATTTCCGAACCGATGCCGTGGCCCACGTAGTCCTCCAGGATGCCCAGGGGCTTACCGGGGACGGAAGAAACGTAGTCATCAATGGCGTTGCCGATATCGCCCACGAACTTGCCCTTGGCCAGCGCAGCAATCCCTCGCCACATGGCGGCCTCGGTGACATCAGAGAGCCGCTGGTCCTCAGGGTCTGCCGTGCCAACGATGACAGTGCGGGCGGAGTCCGAGTGCCATCCGTCAACGATGCAGCCGCCGTCGATGGAAATAATGTCACCATTGTTGAGGACGCGGTTTCCGGGGATACCGTGGACGACTTCTTCGTTGACTGACGTACAGATGGTGGCGGGGAAGCCGTGGTAGCCAAGGAAGTTGGACTTAGCGCCGGCATCATTCAGGACTGCCGCGAAAACCTCGTCGAGGTCCTTGGTGGTGACGCCTGCCTTGGCCGCCGCAACGGCAGCGTCAAGGGCACGGCTGAGAACCAAGCCGGCCTCGTGCATTTTGCGCATTTGCTCGTTGGTTTTGTATTCGATGCGGGGCTGACCGAACGCCATGTTCTCCTCTGGATGTTTGCTGTAGGAGCCGATCAGGCCCCGTGCTCCAACCATTTTCCCGCATCGGAGAGCGTGGTCGAAATTGGCTCGATTCCCAGCTCTTCGCGCAAGCGGTCCAAACGGTAAGTTCTGTCCCGTCCGAGCTGGCTGACAGCGTAGCGCGTGAGGCGTGGCGCCCGGCCGGAAGCGAGGGCAAAGGCCTCGGAAATACCGGCAAGAGCCATGGCAGCGGGCTCCGGGATGTACCTGATACCCACGCCTGAATGGCCAGTGACAGCGAGTACCCGCCTGAGCACGGTCCCGAGCTCCACAGGCTCCGCGTCGGCCACGTTGATAGCTCCGCGGACATCGGACTGGCACGCTGCCAACGCTGCGTTTGTCAGGTTGTCTACATGCGTGAGCTGATGACGGATACCGGCATGGCCCACGGTGAGAAGCCGTCCGTGGCGGACATTGCTGATCAGGCGCGGCAGCAGCGTCCGGTCCCCCGGTCCGTAAACTCCGTGGGGCCGAAGAACCACGGCATTGCGATGCCGTCGGGCTTCGACGTCGGCGAGCGCTTTACTCCTTGCGTAGGCGTTGAGGTGGCGCACAGCCACGTCTTCTTCGCCGCGGTTGGTGCAGGGCTCCCACCACGGGTAGACGCTTGAACTGGAAATGTGAACCAGTCGTGTTGTTGGGTAGGCCTCGGCCACGGTACGGGTTCCCAGCACATTCGTGCGGTAGAACGTGCGGGCGGTGCCCCAGTCAGCCACGTAGGCGGCGGCGTGAATCACGGCGTCTACGGCCGGCAATCTGCCAGGCGGCACACCCGTTAGGTCCCAATACGTCAGCCCAGGGCCCTGGCGCCGTGCGAAACGAACAACTTCCCAGCCTTGGCCCTCGGCGGCAGTGGCGACTGCTCCCCCAATGAATCCTGTGGCCCCGGTGACCGCGATTTTCACTGTGCCCCGGCTTTGTCAGCGGACCTGCGGGCAAATTGGCATCGAAGTGCTTCCCGGTCCGGCTTTTTGTGGCGTCCGCTGTGGGGGATGGCATCCAGGATTTCGATGTGATCGGGGAGAGCTGATTCATCAATCAGCTCCGGGAGGACCTTGGTTAGCTTTGCTTTCAGCTGCGCCTCTGATTCCCCCTGCGCAGGCACGACGGCCAGCCACACAGCTTCATCACCGATCCCGTCCGGAACCCCCACCATCACGGCCTGCTGAACTCCGGGCACGGAAGTGATCAGCGGTTCATACAGCGCAGGGTAGATGTTGGTCTTGCCCCGGATGATCATGTCCTTCTTACGCCCGATCATCACCAAGCGCGCGGGACCCGTTCCGGGGCCTCCTCTACTGTGTATACCTGTACCGTGGTCCAGCCGCACCAAGTCTCCGGTGGCGTGTTCAATCATGGCTTCCTCGCCCAGATATCCGTGGCACATGTTCGGTCCCCGGGCGTACAGTTCGTGGTCCTCCCCCACCCGGATCCCGACGGCGGGTAGCGGCTCTCCGAGGAAATCGCCTTCGCCACTTCCATCCGGCGACGTGAATTCGGCTTCAGCGCCGGACGCAAAGGCCAGCTTCTCCCTACCATCGGCTACGGCGATTGGCAGCAACTCTGTCATGCCGTAGATGAGTTTGAACTCGACGCCGGGAAGCAGCGCCGTTGCCCGTTTCAGGAAGGGAGCCAGCACCGGCGCGGCTCCAAGCATCACTGTCCGCAGCGTTCCGGGGAGCCTGACGCTGCCGTCCTCCACCGCATCCAGGATGGGCGCCAACTGGGAGGGCACAAGGAAAAGGTGCGTCGCGCCGTCGTACGAGTCTTCTTTGCCAGCCACCGGCCCCAGCTCGCGTGCCAAGCGAAGAGGATCAATGTGCGCAGAGAAGCCATAGCCGGGCATGGTCCAGTGCGCGCCGGCGATGAGTGCCGGCAAGCCCATCATCAGCTGCTCGGAGTGAATGCGATCGCCCTCGCCAAATGTGCAGCGCTGGTTGAGTTGCTCGAATCCTGCCCCAAGCGAGCCCCGGGTATGTACTACGCCCTTGGGCGCACCGGTGGTACCTGACGTAAAAATGATCACGGCTTCCTGCAGGGAGGAAGTCCCTGCAGAGGGTGGAAGGCTATCCCTCAGGGGCGCCGCACGCGACAGCCGCTTCACCGGCGTCGCGCCTCGGGGAACGCCAGGGAGCCAGGGGCCGGAATAGTAGTGCCGGACGTCCATGGCTCCGTAATCCGGCAGCAGCAGACCCCTCCGCCGGGCCAGCGGCCGCAGTGGGCTCCTGGTACTCACCGCGTACAGAAGGGACTCAGCGGCAGCCCACTGCGGGGCAGCCAGCGTGGCCCGATCATGGAAAAGCGATGGTCCGATGCCTGGATCGATGAACACCACAGAACCACCGGCCCGGACGGCCCCCAAGGCCAGAATGAACGCCGCTGGGCTGGGGCGGACTGAGAACAGCATTCGTTCACCGGCACCGAAGCCGTCATCCTGGAGATGCCGGGCAGTAGCATCTATACCTTTGACCAGTTCCCGGTATGTGATGGTCCGTCCTGGTCGCAACCGGCTTGGGCGCCGTAGTCGCCCTGGAGCATGGTTCCAAGGGGAAAACCTGCCGGGCGCCGTGATCGCTGGGCTGTCTGGCACGCGCCCCGCTGCGGCATGGACGGCCTCGATGAGATCGGTGCCGGACACGGTATCTTCCAACAATGCGTCATCAAGCATTGACCAACTCCAACTTCCTGTACGCCGGAATGAGCACACCCTTGCTAACTTGACGTGACGAGATGACCCACGGATATTGGTCATACCTGTCCAGAAGTGAAGACAGCGTGGCGTTGATCTCGGCCATGGCCAACGGCATGCCGATACAAAAATGCGGACCCGCACCGAACCAAAGCTGACGCGCATGGGGCGGGGTGGGAATCCCAGGTTCGAATCCGCCGAGGCTTTTAGACGCGTGAACAGTCGACAGCAAAAGACGGTCACCGGCACGGATAGCGACTCCGCCAAGGGTGCCAGGAGAAACAGCATCCCTCAGCATCATCGGGGACGGCACGGTGAACCGTAATGCCTCGTTCACGGCCGAGGCAACACCGGACCGATCCTCAACGAGGCCCGCAATGCGTCCGCTGTCAGCGAGCAGGGCAATCAGCCGTGGAACAAAGGACACTAACGTCTCTGTTCCCACCATCACGAACGCGCTGATGATGCCCATGGCTTCTTCCTCGGTCATCCCGAGTGCGCGCAGCCGCCCGGGAAACGTTTGGGGATCGCCCTTCCGGTACGCTTCCCTCGCCGGTCCAGCCAGGACCCCGACGGCGGATCTTCCCTTGGCTACCTGCCTCACTGTCAACGTGGGGCGCCCCAGGCGGACGAACGAAGAGATGGAAGACCCCAGATTGAAGAGTTCCCTGTTGGGCAACCGGCCAGGTGCATCATCCGGCACGCCCAGCAGCTTGGAGATGACTCCCCCAGCAAGCTCCTTGACGCAGTCCACCAGGTCCACGTGGCCACCTGCGTCCAATCCGTGGTGTAAGCGATCATGAAGCGAAGCAGCGGCCGGCTCAACAATTGTCGCCACCGAGCCTGGAGTGAAGAGGTCCGCGAGCTTCCGCCGCAGCTCCCTGTGCTCGGTGCCGTCCATGTTCACCAAGGCCCTTGGCCCCACTACGGGAGTCCAGAGCGCACCCGAACCCGACGGTCCGTTCTTAATGAAACGCCGGCTATCCATGAGTACGTCACGCACCAAGGCGGCTTCACTGACGAGGATCCCGAGGCCGGGCAAACGCATCACTGGCCGCAGGCTGCCCAGCCCCCGGATCGCCGGGTACAGCAATGGATGCGCCCCCAGCTGAACACGCTGTTCCCAGCGTTCGGCCTTGCTGATGATGCTGCTAGGCATCCTTCCGTTGGGCATCCCTCCGTTGGGCATCACAGCGTCACCGGATGTCCACGTGCTCTGGTCGGTACCGGTGGTCCGCATACCAAGCCAGGGTGTTCTTCAAGCCCCAGGCTTTGACCCGCCGTGAGGAGCCGTAAACCACAACATCCCGGCGCAACGCGTAATTGCGGGTCAGCTTTCGCACGCGGTTGGACAGTGCGCGGTCTTCGTGGAGGTCTTCGATGCTGGTCCGCGGGAATCCGCCGGAACGGTCGTACATATCTGCCGTGATCGCCATATTGCACCCCGGAAGCATCTGATAGGGGCCCAGGTACCCGTCACCCTTATTGCCGGGGCGGATCCGGCCGAAGAAAGATGCGATCTCGACGGCGAGCAACATCATCCTCCGCTCCCCCATACTGATCCCTTCGTCCTCCCGGGGCACAAGCTGGCCGGCGATGAGTTCCAGACCGTCGTGGAATGCCTGAACAATTTTGGCGGTCCAATCCGGCGCAGCGAGACAATCGGCATCCGTCCGGGCGAGCCACGTTGCGCCGTGCTCCAAGCCGAAGCGCATGCCTGTGTCTGCGGCCGCGCCCGTCCCCTTCTCGGCTTCATACACAAGCCTGATATCCATGTGGGGATGAGCCGCAGCGAACTCTGCCACGATCAAACAGCTGGCGTCCGTCGATCCGTTATCGACCACCACCACCGTGAAGTCCTGATGCTCCTGGGCCGCAAGTGAGTCCAGCGTCTGCCGGACCAGCTTCTCTTCGTTCAGCATGGGCACAGCGATGGACAGCGGCCGGGTAGGGGCCAGGCTTCCCAGATGGCTTTCCAGCGTCACAGCCGCACCACTGCCATGCCCAGGCTCACGCCGCCGGCGAGTCCCACCAAGGCCACGAGATCCCCCGGACCGCAGCGGCCACTGTCCACGGCAAGTTTCAGTTGCAGGGGCAAGCTAACGGAGGCCAAATTTCCGAAGTCCTCTACCGATGGAACCAGAAGCTCTGTTGGCACACCCGCTCGCTCTGCAAAGACTTCCCGGTACGGTGCACTCACCTGATGCACACAAACCACGGCAAAGTCCGTCCACTGCAATTCCAGCCGGTCCAATGTTTCGTCCAGGACGCCGCAGCCCAGATCCAGAAATGCGTCCTTGAGCTTCTCCCCGTCCATGGTGAAATAGGTCGCTTCCGGATCGCGCGGATACGCAGATCCACCTGCAGCCAAGGTGCCGACCGACCAATGGCTGCTGCGGGCTGTGAAGCCCATGCCAAGAATGCCTCCCGGACCGACCTCCAGTCGGTTCGTCTCCATTGCCGCTGAATCCGCAGGTTCGAGCAACACCGCCGCGCCGCCGTCGCTCATGGTGTACCCGGGAAAGCTTGACGCGAAAGTGTCAAAGTCCGGAACTCTCCAGCGGATGGCCCGCGACGGCGACTCCCCTGTGACCACCAGGACCCTGACATACCGGCCCGTGGCAATCAGGGCATCGCCCACCTCCAAGCCGTTCAGGAAACTGTTGCACGCATTCTTCACGTCCATCACAGGGCAGTCGAGTCCGAGTTTGGCAGCGGCCATGTGGCCCGTGGCCGGTTCCACCATGTCCTGGCTGGCGGACGCGAAGATCAGGAGGTCTATATCCGAGGCCTGCAGTCCGCATTCAGCCAGCAGCTTTGAGGCTGCATGGGCCGCAAGGTCCGACGCCTGTTCCGAGTCCGCCATGACGCTCCGGGACCGGATACCGGTAACGCGGGAGATCAAGCCCTTCGGGACACGGAACCCCGGACTCGACTCACCAATGCGGCGTTCGACGGCGGCAGTGTCCAGGCGCGCAGGCGGAAGGTAGACCTCCAAACCTGCAATCCTGCTGTGCCCGGAAAGAGCTGTTTGCATGCGGTTCCCCCAAAAACTGCCGCGAAACGAAAAGGGTGTGTCCCGCACCAATGGTACGGGACACACCCTTTTGCTCCAGCGCCGATGATCCGGCTATGTGGAAAAAGCCTTGCTAGACGGCTTTGGCCGACTCGATGGCTGTGAGGACGCGGTCAGTGACTTCGTCGATGCCGCCGATGCCGTCGACCTGCGTCAGGATGCCACGCTCGGCATACTTGGCGACAACGGCCTCAGTCTGCTCGTGGTAGAGGTCCAGCCGGTGACGGATGACGGCTTCATTGTCGTCAGAGCGTCCGGTTTCCTTCGCACGGCCCAGGAGGCGGGACACCAGTTCTTCGTCGTCGGCAGTCAGCTGGAGCACGACGTCGAGCTCCTGCTCGCCTTCAGCGAGGATCTGGTCGAGGTAGTCAACCTGCGCCGTGGTGCGCGGGTAACCATCCAGCAGGAAGCCATTCTCGACGTCGCTCTGGCTCAGGCGGTCGCGAACCATGTTGTTCGTGACGCTGTCCGGAACGAAGTCCCCTGCGTCCATGTATTTCTTGGCTTCGATGCCCAAAGGGGTTTCGCCCTTTACGTTGGCACGGAAGATGTCGCCGGTGGAGATGGCGACTACGCCGAGGCGCTCGGAAATCCGCTCAGCCTGCGTACCCTTACCCGAACCGGGAGGTCCAATGATCAGCATTCTCGTCATCGCAAAAGCCCTTCGTAGTGACGTTGTTGTAGCTGCGCATCAATCTGCTTGACGGTTTCCAGACCGACACCCACCATGATCAGGATTGACGTGCCACCGAACGGGAAGTTCTGGTTGGCGTTGATCAGGACGAGTGCAACCAGCGGAATCAACGCCACGAAGCCCAAGTAGAAGGCTCCAGGCAAGGTGATCCTGGAAAGCACGTACTGCAGGTAGTCCGCGGTCGGTTTACCCGCCCGGATGCCCGGAATGAACCCGCCGTACTTCTTCATGTTGTCCGACACTTCTTCAGGGTTGAAGGTGATGGCAACGTAGAAGTAGGTGAAGAACACGATCATGGCGAAGTAGAGCGCCATGTAGATGGGGTGGTCGCCACGGGTGAGGTTGTTGTTGATCCACTCAACCCACGGCGCCAGCTGCTCCCCTGCCTTCGGCTGGTTGAACTGAGCAATCAGGCCCGGCAGGTACAGCATGGAGGAAGCGAAGATGACGGGCACGACGCCGGCCATGTTCACCTTGATGGGGATGTAGGTGCTTGTGCCACCCACGGTGCGGCGTCCGATCATGCGCTTGGCATACTGGACGGGAACCCGCCGCTGGGACTGCTCCACGAAGACCACCAGGGCCACCGTGAGCAAGCCGATCGCCAGGACGATGAAGAACGTCCCCGGTCCCTTCGTCTCCCAGATGGAACCAAGTGAACGCGGGAAGCCTGCAGCAATGGAGGTGAAGATGAGCAGGGACATTCCGTTGCCCACGCCCTTCTCCGTAACGAGCTCGCCCATCCACATGATGAGGCCCGTACCGGCCGTCAGCGTGATGATGATGAGCAGCGTGGTAATGATGCTGTCATCAGGAATGATCGGGAGGTTACAACCCGGAAGAAGCTGGCCGGAGCGCGCCAAGGACACCAGTGTGGTGGCGTTCAAGAGGCCGAGGGCGATGGTGAGGTACCGGGTGTACTGGGTCAACTTGGACTGGCCCGAGGAGCCCTCTTCGTAGAGCTGC
Source organism: Paenarthrobacter sp. RAF54_2 (assembly GCF_052113945.1). NCBI lineage: Bacteria > Bacillati > Actinomycetota > Actinomycetes > Micrococcales > Micrococcaceae > Paenarthrobacter > Paenarthrobacter sp. RAF54_2. The sequence continues at coordinate 104,373 of NZ_JBFRDV010000007.1, read as the reverse complement.
TGGAACCGGGGAATGACCACCCGGAGCAACTGAACGATGATGCTCGACGTGATGTAGGGCATGATGCCCAGTGCAAAGATCGAGACCTGCAGCAACGCGCCGCCGCTGAACAAGTTAACCAGCTGGTAAATGCCCTGCGAGGTGTCACCGTTGTTCAAGCATTGCTGGACATTCTGGTAGTTCACACCAGGCGAGGGGATGAAAGCTCCCAAGCGGAAGATTGTGATGATTCCCAGCGTGAACAACAACTTGCGTCGCAAATCAGGCGTCCGAAACGCCCGGCCGAATGCGCTTAGCAAGCGTCCTCCTGAGTAGAAAGTACAAGGATGTGGATGGGCTCAATGAAACCCAACAACCGAGTCTAGCTGCTTGTGACGCCGTCGTAATAATCGAGAGTTCACTTTCACGCAAAAAATCCCGGTATACGGGGCCGAAGCCCCGCGTACCGAGATCTTTTTCACAACGGGGATCAGCCCCACTGGCTCTTAGAGAGCAGTGGTGCTTCCACCTGCTGCAGCAATCTTTTCAGCAGCGCTGGAAGAGAAAGCGTGAGCGGTGACGTCAACCTTGACGGTGATGTCGCCAGTGCCCAGGACCTTGACGGGCTGGTTCTTGCGAACAGCACCCTTCTCAACCAGGGACTCAACGGTGACAGCGCCACCTTCCGGGAACAGCTCGTTGAGCTTGTCCAGGTTCACAACCTGGAACTCAACCCGGAACGGGTTCTTGAAGCCGCGCAGCTTCGGCAGGCGCATGTGCAGCGGCAGCTGGCCGCCGGCAAAGCCAGCCTTTACCTGGTAGCGGGCCTTCGTACCCTTGGTACCGCGACCGGCGGTCTTACCCTTGGAGCCTTCACCACGACCAACACGGGTCTTGGTGGTCTTGGCACCCGGGGCGGGACGCAGGTGGTGGACCTTCAGAGCGTTCTGCTTCTCAGCAGCCTCTGCGGCGGTCTTGTTCTCTGCCATTACTTCGCCTCCTCTACATTCACGAGGTGCGGAACCGTGTTGAGCATTCCAACGGTCACGGCGTCGGCGTCACGGACAACGGTGTGTCCGATGCGCTTCAGGCCGAGGGACCGGAGGGTAGCCTTCTGGTTCTGCTTGGCGCCGATGACGCCCTTGATCTGGGTGATCTCCAACTTGGCGTCGGAGGGAGTCAGGTTCTTAGCCATGACTAAACACCTGCCTTCTGGTTCTGGAGCGCGCGCACCAGAGCAGCCGGAGCAACCTCGTCCAGCGGCAGGCCACGGCGGGCAGCCACGGAAGCGGGCTCTTCGAGCTGCTTCAGAGCGGCAACGGTCGCGTGAACGATGTTGATCGCGTTGGAGGAACCGAGCGACTTGGAGAGGATGTCGTGGATACCCACGCACTCCAGTACCGCGCGGACCGGACCACCGGCGATAACACCGGTACCGGCGGAAGCCGGACGCAGCAGGACAACGCCTGCAGCAGCCTCACCCTGCACACGGTGCGGGATGGTGTTGCCAACGCGGGGAACGCGGAAGAAGGACTTCTTGGCCTCTTCAACGCCCTTTGCGATAGCAGCGGGAACTTCCTTGGCCTTGCCGTAGCCAACGCCAACCATGCCGTTGCCGTCACCGACGACGACGAGTGCGGTGAAGCTGAAGCGACGACCACCCTTGACGACCTTGGCAACGCGGTTGATGGTTACAACGCGCTCTACGAACTGGCTCTTCTCGGCTTCGCGACCGCCGTCGCGGCCACCACGGCCACCACGGTCGCCGCGGCCCTGGCCACGCTCGCCGCGCTCGCCACGACGTCCGCCGCGGCGGTCATCGGCCGCGGGTGCGGTCTCAGTTGCTTCAGCAGCTACAGCTTCAGTCACCTGAATGTCCTTTTCGTTATTTTCAACGGTCACAGTGCCAGCCCACCTTCGCGAGCACCGTCAGCGACGGCGGCGATGCGGCCGTGGTACTTGTTACCGCCACGGTCGAAGACAACAGCTTCGACGCCTGCAGCCTTGGCACGCTCGGCAACGAGCTCGCCGACGCGCTTGGCCTTGGCAGTCTTGTCTCCGTCGAGAGCGCGAAGATCAGCTTCCAGGGTGGAAGCGTAAGCCACGGTTACACCCTTGCTGTCATCGACAACCTGGACGAAGATGTGGCGGGCCGAACGGTTGACGACCAGACGAGGACGTACAGCCGTACCGGTGATGCGCTTGCGGATACGAAGCTGGCGACGGCTGCGTGCAGCAGACTTGCTCTTGTTCGTACGCTTCTTGTTAATTGCGATGGCCATGGTTTACTTACCAGCCTTTCCGACCTTGCGGCGGATGACTTCGCCGGCGTAACGGACACCCTTGCCCTTGTAGGGGTCAGGCTTGCGCAGCTTGCGAATGTTGGCAGCAACCTCGCCGACCTGCTGCTTGTTGATACCCGCAACAGAGAGCTTGGTCGGACCCTCTACTACGAAGGTGATGCCTTCGGGTGCCGAGACGTTAACCGGGTGGCTGAAGCCAAGAGCGAACTCCAGGTCAGAACCCTTTGCCTGAACGCGGTAACCAGTACCAACGATTTCAAGCTTCTTCTCGTAGCCCTCGGTAACGCCCTGGATCATGTTGGCGATCAGGGTGCGGGTCAGGCCGTGCAGCGAACGCGAGTTGCGCTCGTCGTTCGGGCGGGTGACCGTGAGAGTGTTCTCTTCCTGGGTAACCTCGATCGGGCTGGCCACAGTGTGGCTCAGCTCGCCTTTGGCACCTTTGACGCTGATGACGGAGCCATCGAGCTTGACCTCAACTCCGGCAGGAACGGTGATGGGGAGACGTCCAATACGTGACATTATTCTCTTCCTTTCCCGTTACCAGACGTACGCGAGGACTTCGCCGCCCACGCCCTTCTTGCCGGCCTGCTTGTCAGTCAGGAGGCCGGAAGAGGTGGACAGGATTGCGATACCCAGGCCACCCAGCACGTGCGGCAGGTTGGTGGACTTCGCGTAAACGCGGAGGCCCGGCTTGGAGATGCGGCGGACGCCAGCGATGGAACGCTCGCGGTTCGGACCGAACTTCAGGTCGATGGTCAGCTTCTTGCCAACCTCGGCGTCTTCTTCCTTCCAGCCGGCAATGTAGCCTTCTGCCTTCAGGATGTCAGCAACGCGTGCCTTCAGCTTGCTGTACGGCATGGTCACGGTGTCGTGGTATGCCGAGTTTGCATTGCGCAGACGCGTGAGCATGTCTGCGACAGGATCTGTCATAGTCATTTGGGCTATAGCCCTTCCTCATAACGGTTTCCGCTGCGCCTGCTCTTGCGAGCCTGCGCTGCCGGACCTGTTACGTAGTTAGTTTTCGGTCTTGAACGGGAAACCAAGCGCCTTGAGCAGCGCGCGGCCTTCGTCGTCGGTCTTGGCGGTGGTGACGACCGTGATGTCCATACCGCGAACGCGGTCGATGGAGTCCTGGTCGATTTCGTGGAACATAACCTGCTCGGTCAGACCGAAGGTGTAGTTGCCGTTGCCATCGAACTGCTTGCCGTTGAGGCCGCGGAAGTCACGGATACGCGGCAGAGCCAGCGAAACCAGACGGTCCACGAATTCCCACATGCGGTCTCCACGCAGGGTAGCGTGTGCACCGATCGGCATGCCTTCGCGCAGCTTGAACTGTGCGATCGACTTACGGGCTTTGGTTACCTGCGGCTTCTGGCCGGTGATCAGGGTGAGGTCGCGGACAGCGCCGTCGATCAGCTTGGAGTCCTTGGCGGCATCTCCAACACCCATGTTCACAACAACCTTCACCAGGCGGGGAACCTGGTTCACGTTCGCATAGCTGAACTCGTCCTGCAGGGACTTCTTGATGGTCTCTGCATACTTCGTCTTCAGACGCGGAACGATCTTGTTTGCGACGGTAGTCTCAGACAGTGTTTCACTCATCAGATGTCCTTCCCGGTGGCCTTGGACACGCGGATACGGACGGTCTTGGTAGCGCCATCCTTCTCAACGGTGTCGAGACGGAAACCAACACGGGTCGGCTTCTTGGTCGACGGGTCAACCAGAGCAACGTTGGAAACGTGGATCGGGGCCTCAATGACCTCGATGCCACCGGTCTTGGTGCCGCGCTGCGACTGACCGACCTTGGTGTGCTTGGTGACGCGGTTGATTCCCTCTACCAGCACGCGGTTGGTATCCGGGAATACGCGCAGGACCTTGCCCTGCTTGCCGCGGTCGCCGCCACGTTCCTGCTTGGCGCCGGTGATGACCTGAACGAGGTCACCCTTTTTGATCTTAGCCATGGACTAAAGCACCTCCGGGGCCAGCGAAACGATCTTCATGAACTTCTTGTCGCGAAGTTCACGACCAACCGGGCCGAAGATACGGGTACCGCGGGGGTCACCGTCGTTCTTCAGGATCACAGCTGCGTTTTCGTCAAACTTGATGTAGGAACCATCCGCACGGCGGCGTTCCTTCTTGGTACGGACGATGACCGCCTTAACGACGTCGCCCTTCTTTACGTTTCCGCCGGGAATAGCGTCCTTGACGGTAGCGACGATGACGTCGCCAATGCCTGCGTAGCGACGACCGGATCCACCGAGAACGCGAATGGTAAGGATTTCCTTAGCACCCGTGTTGTCGGCGACCTTGAGTCGCGACTCCTGCTGAATCAATTTTTACTCCTTGCGTCGCGCCGGTTCTCAGACCGAAATCATGCATACGGAATGAGCCTTGCGGAACGGTTGATCGGGGTGTCTCTTGACCTGCCTGGATTTTGCCAGAAGAGGCCTAAACGCCCGTGCCACGAGCATCGGCTTCCCTTGCAGAAAACTCTGCGCGGGGCAGTATGCAGCGGCACGATTGTTTACGAGGTAGTTGATGACGCACAATTGGCGCCATACAAACTCAATATCCTAGCATGTTTCGCTGGTCTTTCCGAAACGTGCCAGGAACGCGGAAGGGCCCGCGTTCCATGTAGAACGCGGACCCTTCCAATAAATCTCAACCGGGCAAGCCCAGCGTCGGATTTACTTAGCCTTCTCGAGGATCTCCACCAGGCGCCACCGCTTGGTAGCGGACAGCGGGCGGGTCTCAGAGATGAGAACGAGGTCGCCGATGCCGGCGGTGTTCTCTTCGTCGTGAGCCTTGACCTTCGAGGTGCGGCGAATAACCTTGCCGTACAGAGCGTGCTTCACGCGGTCTTCAACCTGAACAACGATGGTCTTTTCCATCTTGTCAGAGACAACGTAGCCGCGACGCGTCTTACGGTAACCGCGCTGTTCAGCGCTGGCTGCTGCTTCCGTCACAGTTTCCTTCTCGCTCACTTGGCGTCCTCTCCAGCTTCAGCTTCGGCAGTTTCAGCCTTGGCAGCCTTCTTGGACTTCTTTTCTTCCTTGGCTTCCACAACCGGTGCGGCAACCTCGGCACGAATGCCCAGCTCGCGCTCACGCAGAACGGTGTAGATGCGTGCGATGTCCTTCTTTACCGCACGCAGGCGACCGTGGTTCTCCAGCTGACCGGTGGCGGACTGGAAACGCAGGTTGAACAGCTCTTCCTTGGACTTGCGGAGTTCTTCAACGAGACGCTCGTTGTCGAAACCGTCCAGCTGTGCGGGTGCGAGATCCTTCGACCCTACTGCCATTTCTATTCACCACCTTCGCGACGCACAATGCGTGCCTTCAACGGGAGCTTGTGGATTGCCAGGCGCAGGGCCTCGCGAGCTACCTCTTCATTGACACCGGAGAGTTCGAAGAGAACCCGGCCCGGCTTGACGTTTGCGACCCACCATTCCGGAGAACCCTTACCGGAACCCATACGGGTTTCAGCAGGCTTCTTCGTCAGCGGACGGTCCGGGTAGATGTTGATCCAGACCTTACCGCCACGCTTGATGTGGCGGGTCATCGCGATACGGGCGGACTCGATCTGACGGTTCGTCACGTATGCCGGGCTCAGGGCCTGGATACCGTACTCACCGAAGCTGACCTTGGTGCCACCCGTTGCAGCGCCGGAACGACCCGGGTGATGCTGCTTACGGTGCTTGACTCGACGTGGGATAAGCATTTAAGCCTCTCCTCCTTCTGCTGCCGGAGCAGCAGCTTCAGCGGCCGGAGCCTCTGCAGCAACCGGTGCTGCGTCAGCGGCCGGGCGGTCGTTACGACGACGGCGGTCGCCACCCGGGCGGCCCGGACGGTCTCCTGCGCGGCCACGGGACGGAGCAGCAGCTGCCTGCTGAGCCAGTTCCTTGGCGGTTACGTCACCCTTGTAGATCCAAACCTTCACGCCGATGCGGCCGAAGGTGGTCTTGGCTTCGTAGAAGCCGTAGTCGATGTTCGCGCGGAGGGTGTGCAGGGGCACACGGCCTTCGCGGTAGAACTCCGAGCGGGACATTTCTGCGCCACCCAGACGACCCGAGCAAGCAACACGGATACCCTTGGCACCCGCACGCTGTGCGGACTGCATGGCCTTCTTCATCGCACGGCGGAAAGCCACGCGGGAAGTCAGCTGCTCAGCGATGCCCTGGGCAACAAGCTGTGCTTCCATCTCGGGGTTCTTGACCTCGAGGATGTTCAGCTGAACCTGCTTGCCAGTGAGCTTTTCGAGCTCGCCGCGGATGCGGTCTGCTTCGGCGCCACGGCGACCGATAACGATACCCGGGCGTGCCGTGTGGATATCCACGCGGACACGGTCACGGGTGCGCTCGATCTCAACCTTGGCGATGCCGGCGCGCTCCATGCCAGTGGACATGAGCTGACGGATCTTGATGTCCTCGCGGACGAAGTCCTTGTAGCGCTGTCCGGCCTTGTTGCTGTCAGCAAACCAGTGCGAAACGTGGTCGGTGGTGATGCCGAGTCGGAACCCGTGCGGGTTTACTTTCTGTCCCACTTAGCGAGCCTCCTCTTTCTCCGGGGTTGCGACGACCACGGTGATGTGGCTGGTCCGCTTCCTAATGCGGTAGGCGCGGCCTTGGGCACGCGGCTGGAACCGCTTCATGGTCGGGCCTTCATCAACGAATGCTTCGCTGACGAACAGGTCGCTGTCGTCGAATGCAACGCCGTCACGGTCCGCGAGGACACGTGCGTTGGCCATTGCCGACTGAAGTACCTTGAATACCGGCTCCGAAGCTGCCTGGGGGGCAAACTTCAGAATTGCCAGAGCCTCATTCGCTTGCTTACCACGAACAAGGTTGACGACGCGCCGGGCCTTCATAGGCGTTACGCGGATGTGACGCGCAATAGCCTTGGCTTCCATTGCTTTCCTTCTCTCGTCTAAGACGTAAAGTCAGGCGCCTAGCGGCGCTTGCCCTTACGGTCGTCCTTAACATGGCCGCGGAATGTCCGCGTGGGAGCGAATTCGCCGAGCTTGTGCCCGACCATCGACTCAGTGACAAACACCGGAATGTGCTTGCGTCCGTCGTGTACGGCGATCGTGTGCCCGAGCATGTCGGGGATGATCATCGAACGGCGGGACCAGGTCTTGATGACGTTCTTGGTGCCCTTATCGTTTTCCCGTGCGACCTTCACAAAGAGGTGCTGGTCAACGAAAGGACCTTTTTTCAGGCTGCGTGGCATGTGTCCAGGCTCCTATCGCTTGTTCTTGCCAGTACGGCGGCGACGAACAATAAGCTTGTCGCTCTCTTTGTTCGGACGGCGGGTACGGCCCTCGGGCTTGCCGTTCGGGTTAACCGGGTGACGTCCACCGGAAGTCTTACCTTCACCACCACCGTGCGGGTGGTCAACCGGGTTCATGGCTACACCACGGACGGTCGGGCGAACGCCCTTCCAGCGCATACGGCCGGCCTTGCCCCAGTTGATGTTCGACTGCTCGGCGTTGCCGACCTCGCCGACGGTTGCGCGGCAGCGCACGTCAACGTTGCGGATTTCACCGGAGGGCAGACGCAGCTGGGCGAAGCGGCCTTCCTTGGCAACGAGCTGTACCGAAGCACCAGCGGAACGTGCCATCTTGGCGCCGCCACCCGGACGCAGTTCAACTGCGTGGATAACGGTACCAACCGGGATGTTGCGCAGCGGCAGGTTGTTGCCCGGCTTGATGTCAGCGTCGGGACCAGCCTCGACGAAGTCACCCTGGGACAGCTTGTTAGGAGCGATGATGTAACGCTTGGTGCCATCAACGTAGTGCAGGAGTGCGATGCGAGCCGTGCGGTTCGGGTCGTACTCGATTTCGGCAACGCGGGCGTTGATGCCGTCCTTGTCGTGACGACGGAAGTCGATCAGACGGTACTGGCGCTTGTGCCCACCACCCTTGTGACGGGTGGTGATCTTACCGGAGTTGTTACGGCCGCCAGTCTTGTGCAGCGGACGCAGCAACGACTTTTCCGGAGTCGATCGCGTGATTTCAGCAAAGTCGGCTACGCTCGAGCCACGACGGCCCGGGGTAGTCGGCTTGTATTTACGGATTCCCATAATTTATTTCCTCGTTAAAGTGGTCTCCGCTACGCGAGCGGACCGCCGAAGATGTCGATTGTGCCTTCTTTGAGGGTGACAATTGCACGCTTGGTGCTCTTGCGCTGTCCCCAGCCGAATTTGGTGCGCTTGCGCTTACCGGCACGGTTGATGGTGTTGATCGAGTCAACTTTGACCGAGAAGATCTTCTCTACGGCCAATTTGATCTCGGTCTTGTTCGAGCGAGGGTCCACCAGGAAGGTGTACTTGCCTTCGTCGATCAGACCGTAGCTCTTTTCCGATACGACGGGTGCAAGCACGACGTCGCGCGGGTCCTTGATGGTGGTTACGCTCACTTGGAGGCCTCCTCGTTCTTAGCCTTGTCAGCGACGAACGCCTCGAAAGCAGCCTTGGTGAAGACCACGTCGTCGGAAACGAGAACGTCGTAGGTGTTCAGCTGGTCTGCGTACAGAACGTGAACATCTGCGAGGTTGCGCACGGAGAGTGCAGCGACGTCGTTGGCGCGCTCGATAACAACGAGCAGGTTCTTGCGCTCGGAGACTGCACGCAGCGAAGCCAATGCTTCCTTGGCGGACGGCTTGGAGCCGGCAACCAGTTCAGCGATGACGTGGATGCGACCGTTACGGGCGCGGTCAGACAGGGCGCCGCGGAGAGCAGCAGCCTTCATCTTCTTGGGGGTGCGCTGGCTGTAGTCACGAGGGGTCGGACCGTGGACAACGCCACCGCCGGTCATGTGAGGAGCACGGATGGAACCCTGACGGGCGCGGCCGGTGCCCTTCTGCTTGAACGGCTTGCGACCTGCACCGGAAACCTCGGCGCGGGTCTTCGTCTTGTGGGTACCCTGGCGGGCAGCAGCGAGCTGTGCGACGACGACCTGGTGCAGCAGCGGCACGTTGGTCTGGACGTCGAAGATCTCTGCAGGCAGGTCTACCTTGACAGTGCTAGTCATCTAACTAGGCTCCCTTCACGGCGGTGCGTACGAGTACGACCTGGCCGCGGGCACCGGGGACGGCACCCTTGATAAGGAGCAGCGACTTCTCAACGTCAACAGCGTGAACCGTGAGGTTCAGCGTCGTGTGACGCTCGGCGCCCATGCGGCCGGCCATTTTCAGGCCCTTGAAGACGCGGCTCGGGGTGGATGCGCCACCGATGGAGCCAGGCTTACGGTGGTTCTTGTGGGCACCGTGGGAAGCGCCAACGCCGTGGAAGCCGTGACGCTTCATAACACCGGCGAAGCCCTTGCCCTTGGAGGTGCCGACGACGTCGATCTTCTGGCCGGCTTCGAAGATCTCAACAGAGAGCTCCTGGCCCAGCTCGTAGGATGCGGCGTCTGCGGTACGCAGTTCGACAACGTGGCGGCGAGGAGTTACGCCTGCCTTTTCAAAGTGACCAGCCAGCGGCTTGGTGACCTTGCGGGGATCGATCTGGCCGTAGCCGATCTGGACGGCGACGTAGCCATCTACCTCTGCGTTACGCAGCTGGGTGATGACGTTGGAGTCAGCCTGGACGACAGTTACCGGGATGAGCTTGTTGTTCTCGTCCCAGACCTGGGTCATGCCGAGCTTCGTGCCCAGCAGGCCCTTTACGTTACGGGTTGCGGTCATAGTCTCTCAGCACCTCCCTAGAGCTTGATTTCGATGTTCACGTCTGCAGGCAGGTCGAGACGCATAAGCGAGTCAACAGCCTTCGGCGTGGGGTCGATGATGTCGATCAGACGCTTGTGAGTACGCATTTCGAAGTGCTCACGGCTGTCCTTGTACTTGTGCGGAGAGCGGATAACGCAGTACACGTTCTTCTCCGTCGGAAGCGGCACCGGGCCGACTACCGTTGCGCCTGCGCGCGTGACCGTCTCAACGATCTTCCGCGCTGAAACATCAATGACCTCGTGGTCATATGACTTCAGCCGGATGCGGATTTTTTGTCCCGCCATGTCGCCTGACTCTCTTTCAGCTAGTGCTGCTCTAGTTAGGGCTGCTCTGTTTACTTACCTGTTGGCGTGGCCGCCGAAGCGTTTGAGGTTGTACCACCACACGCCGCACAAGCTGAATCCGGATCATTCCGGGTTCCTCAACTTGCCGGCGCACCGACCCCCGCGGTCGGGCGTGTCGCGATTTTCACGCAAACTCGACCGCATTCCATGGGGTTCAGGGTTATGTTTGGGCTTCAGCCTGGACCCTGGCACCCGGCATTATCCGGATCGGGACACGAAGAAGCGCTTGAACAACTCATCCAGTATGGCGGAAATAAAGGCCAAAGGCCAATCGGGGCCCGGGCGGGCATTGCCACAGCCGCCACGCGCTGTGGATGATAGTGGAATGACCGCCCAGGATACGGGTTCCGTGGAAGATCTGGCCGCGCGCCTACGTCCAGGGTTCACGCTGGGAGTGGCGGCCGCTGCCTTCCAGATTGAAGGTTCCGTGACCGCTGATGGGCGGGGACCTTCGGGCTGGGACGCGTTCGCGCAGAAGCCGGGAGCAATCGTCGACGGCGACTCGCCCACCATCGCGTGCGATCACTACAACCGCGCTCACGAAGATATCACCCTGATGCAGGAACTCGGCATCGACTCATACCGCTTCTCCTTGTCCTGGCCCAGGATCCAGCCCGGCGGCAAAGGTGGAATCAACCAGCGGGGGCTGGACTTCTACGATCGCCTGATCGACAAACTGCTTGCTGCCGGTATCTCGCCCATGGCAACCCTGTTCCATTGGGATACTCCTCTGGAACTTGAGCACGCAGGCGGCTGGATGAATCGGGATACAGCGGAACGCTTTGCTGTCTATTGCACCGCCGCAGCGGAGCGTTTTGGGGACCGTGTGGAGCACTGGGTCACCATGAACGAACCAGTTTCCGTCACGCTCCAGGGCTACGCTTTGGGCGTCCACGCCCCAGGCCGCCAGTTGTTGTTCGATGCCCTTCCGGCCGCCCATCACCAACTGCTGGGCCATGGTATGGCGGTGCGCGCCCTGCGTGACGCCGGAGTGAAAGGGCAGATTGGCATCTCCAATATGCACTCCCCCGTCCGCCCGGCGAGCAACAGCCTCTCGGACCGTTTGATGGCCCAGTCCTTCGATCTGCTCCTCAACCGCATTTATGCTGACGCCGTCCTGCTGGGCCAGTACCCCAGGCCACCTTTGCCCATGAAACCCTGGTTCCGGTCATTGGGAACCATCCGGGATGGTGACCTTGAGCTGATCAGTCAGCCGCTGGACTTCTATGGGCTCAATTACTACTACCCGATCAAGGTTGCCGCAGGGCGCGGGCCCGCGGAGATCCCCACAGGAACGGCCGTCGAAATGACGAAAGTGCCGTTCCACCTGGCGGCCTACCAGGAGTACGAAACGACTGGATTCGGCTGGCCCGTGGCGCCCGAGCATTTGGCAGTACTGCTCCGCGAGATGAAGGACCGCTACGGCGACTCGCTGCCACCGATCTATATCACCGAAGGCGGGGCCAGCTTCCCGGAGCCTTCGCACGTGGATGGGCCTATACAGGACCATAACCGGATCAGTTACCTGGCGGAGCATCTTGGCCACGCGCTGACTGCTACAGGGCCCGGCGGCATCGCGGAGGACGTCCAACTCCGCGGTTACTACGTCTGGACACTCCTGGACAATTTCGAGTGGGCGGCTGGGTACTCGCAACGGTTTGGCTTGGTGCACGTGGACTTCGACACGCTGGAGCGCACGCCCAAGGACTCGTTTTATTGGTACCGCGCACTGGGGCGGGCACGCCACCGGGAGCCCTAGCCCGCGTGGGTTAACTCCCGGCCGGACTACTGGTTCTTGTTGGCCCGGTTGATGCGCTTGGCGCGGTCAATTTCATTGCGGAAGTACTTTCGACCCCACAGCACTCCGCCGCCGATCACTGCGATGATGGCAAGGAAAATCAGGAATTCCATGGTGCTCCTCTCATTGAGTTCAACGTTAGCGGATTCCATCCTGGCTGGACGCTGCTGAGCGTTCTTCTGCGGGGTTATTGCCGTCCGTTCCTGGCGACCTTCGGTTCAGCCGCCATATGGCCAGCACGATCAGGACCAAGGCGACGAGTGCCAGCATGGCGAATGCGTAACTGCGGAGCGCCCACATGACGCTGGCCGCCACGCCTGCGGCGCCCCACCACACGAAGGTGCGCTCAGCCAAGAGCAGTCCTGCCACCAGGAGCACCGCATGAGCAACGAGGACGTATATCTGCTGGGATGAAGTGCCCATGAAACTTGTCCCCACGGCTGTCAAGGACAGCAGCCCTGCTGTCAGGGCAAGCCGCAATTGTCCCTCAGAACGTTGCCGGTCCAAGTAGCGCGCCCCTGCCATAACCGCCCCGGCGACGACGTACCATTGTGCCGCCCAAAACCAATCCGGCGAGCTGCCATCCACAAACAGAAGCGCGCGTTGGAACCCGGCGAGCGTAGCCACAGCAGTGATTTCTCCGGCCAGCCTCTTGCCGTCTGTGACCTCGATGACCACCAACACTCCGGAAACCAGGATAAGTGTGGCACCCACGAAAGAGGTCTGGTCCCGCCCCAGGCCGACGGCCGCAGCTACTCCAAGCCCCGCGATCGACGTTACCGCCAGGGCGTTCCGCCGCCAAGGTTGTGAGGCGATGAAGGGGCCGCCCAGCCTGCGGACCACATACATCGCTGCCCCGGTTCCCGCTGCGCCTATCAACCATGGCAGGAAGGAGTCCCAGGCAGTCAGCTCCCGACCATCCAGCAAACCGTCGACGGCGGCCACGGCACCAACCAGCGCGGCGGGCGCGGCAGCGGCATAGAGGGAGGGCATCCCCTCAAAGTGCGAGGCGGCGAACAGCACTGAGGCCAGAACCAGGATGGCAAAACCGCTAAGCGACAGTGACGTCGTCATAGCCAACAAGCCACCAGCAGCTGTGAAGGTGAGTGCCGAAATCAACCACAGCAACCGTTCGACCACAGCTGCGGCTGAACCCTTGCCGGCGGTGATGGACGCGGCCGGCAGCGGCGCTGCAGTCACGGGCTCTGCAGTCATGGGCGCTGGAGTCCCGGGCGGGAAAACTGCCCTGGCAACGACGGCAGCCACTGCCAGCGCCAGCAGCATCCAGGGCACTTGATTCTTGTCCAGTAACGGCTGGTGCAGCCACGTTTCTGATGGAAACGCCATTGACGGCCCGGCCACGATTACTCCTGCCGTGAGTGCCGCGATCCCGAAGAACTGCGCTCCCCTGGCACCAAAGGCTCGCCACGCGATCGCAGCCGCTACCGGAACGAATGCCAACTCGGCAAGGAGCACCCAACGGCCACCGCCGTCGTAATCTGCTGCGAGCAAGTAAGCCAGTGGGAGAAGAAGCTGTGCGCCTGGAATTGCCCAAACCATCGCCTTCTGGAAGGGGTCGTCGCTGTGTCGGCTCTGGAGGAAGGACTGCACAAAGAACTGCACTGGCAACTGCAGGATAAGGATCAGCGCGACAGCGACAGATGTAGCCGCAGCCGATTCCGTGAATTCGGCCACCAGCAACGTGACCAAGGCCCCGGAGAGAATGCGCACAGCCAACAGGTATCCACCGCGGGCCAGGCGCTGGCCGGTCACAGCAACCATGAAGCCGCTGTATGTCGTAAAGATGCCCAGCAGGAGTTCCAGATCCCTGACATTTCCAAGCCGGAGGGCGAACAGCAGAACCATTGCCGCAGGAGCGAACAACCATCCCAGTTTGTGGGCTCGAAGGGTCGTGCTGATGGCCACGGCCGCCAGAGCCGTAATGGTGGCACCCGCACCTGGCTGCCAGCCCTCGAGAACCCCCGACGTCCCGCCCAGGGTGAGGAACATACTGCACAGGACCATCCCGGCAAGCACAACTCCAGCATCGATAATGGCAGGCTCCAGGGACTTCGCAAGATAACCCGCACGCAGCGGCAGGATCAGCTGCAGGGCAAGAACGACAATGACAATGAGGCCAACGGCAACCTCTTCATGGGCAATCTGGAATCCGGCGTCCTTCGTTGCGTCGTAGTAGGCCGAGGCAGCCAACACGGTTCCCGCGGCGCGCGCCAACCACCAGTAGCTTTGCCTATGGAGGGAAGCACCCAACCGGAGGGCGGTGGCGCAGAAGTAGATGACAGCGGCCAGGAGAACCACGTTGGCCAATGTCCGCGACACGGCAACCCCGGCCACGATGCCTGACACCGTAGCGGCGGCCGGAGCCAGGAACTCCCCTATTGTGGGACGCCACGTCAAGACGCCAGCGCCACCCGTGGGGCCGGTACTGCTACTGTCCCTGCCCTGCGGGAGCGCCAACCAGCCGGAGACCAAACCTGCGGCCACCACCACACCCACAGCAACTGCCACGGTGGGCCGCCCGGGTGCACCATCGAAAATGGGCAAAGCAAGGAGTCCTGCCATCGCCGCCCCGCCGAACCCCGCTGTGGACGCCTGCCCTCCCACGGCGCGAACGCCGTTGGCCTCAAGCAAGGCACTCACCAGCTGCTGTACGGCACATGCCGCCACGAAAGCGAACAACGTGTAGGAAGACCTGTACGGATGATCGGCGAAAACGCCGGCAGCCAACGCCGTTACCGATAGCGTAAGAGCGACCCGCCCAGCCAGGACGTAGACATGTCGAAGTGGCCTCGACTTGATTGCTCCCACAAGGAACCAATAGAGGGCCGCGACAGCTAGCAGCCCGGTCACGGGCCACGCACCCAGCAACCCAACGAACGGTGCTGCCACAACAAGTACGGCGGCGGGTGCGAACTCTGCCCCCTGGCCCAGCTTCCAACCCAGCACCATGGCGGTCGGCATCGCGACGAAGAGCGGCACAAACTCTGGAAGCTGGAAAGTTCCCACGCCAAGCATGACCGTGAGCACAACCGCCGCAACAGTTTGCAGCCCGAGGCACGAGACGGCGTCGTGCCACCACGTTCGTGGAAGCAGGCGTTTTCCGCCGAACGCGACTCCAACCG
This sequence comes from Paenarthrobacter sp. RAF54_2, assembly GCF_052113945.1. NCBI lineage: Bacteria > Bacillati > Actinomycetota > Actinomycetes > Micrococcales > Micrococcaceae > Paenarthrobacter > Paenarthrobacter sp. RAF54_2. The sequence continues at coordinate 89,080 of NZ_JBFRDV010000007.1, read as the reverse complement.
ATTGGACCCCCAGGCAGATGATTCCAGCCAGCACCACGTGGCTTGAATCCGCGGAGACATCCCACACAAGACCCAACACTGCCAGGGTGAAGGCGACTCGGGCGCCATAGAAATTGAGCAGTCGGTGCTGGCCTGACTGCGCTTGCTGGCCTGACGGCACTTGCCGTCCTGACTGCACAAGCACCATCACGGCAAAGTAGAGCCCGCACATCAGCATGACCATGGGGTACTCCCCCTTGGCCAGGAAGTTGGGCGTCATGCTTACCGCGAGCCCCACGAAAGGCACGACAAACGGATGCAGCATCACCAGAGGACGGAGATAGAGCGGAGGTAGCCACCGAGGGCGAACCAGCGCTCCGAGCGTGAAGAGAATGGCAACGCCAATCAGCGCCGTAAAGTACCAGACCAAGGCCCCGCCAAGCACTGAGACTCCGGACCATGCCGTGGAGACCACGAAGGTGAGCGAGAGCAGCGCCAGCACCTTGTTATCGAGGCGCAGCGCGGCGTAAACGTAGGCAGCAGTTCCCAGCAACGAAGTGACCAGCCAGGCCATGGGGCCGTGATGAAGGGCAAAGTTATACATGGCCAGGCCTGTAACCGGGACGAGGGCCAGCCCCGTTCCGGTAAAAGCTATGGCTGCCGGGCGAAGCCGCGGCACCCTTCGCTGGATGATGAGTCCTGAAGCATAGAACAAGATGGTGATGGCCCAAATAGCCACAAACCGTAGAACCTCGGGAAGGCTGGTTCCAACGAACAAGGCGCCGGCGGCAACAAGCAAGAGACTCGCGACGTACAGGGTGATGTTGATGTTTTGGCGGTCGCGCTTCTCCTTTCGAGCCGCCACCGCTTCCGGGCTCTCCGGCTGGGGAAGGGTCGGCTGGAATGGTTGCTGTTGTTGCGTAGGAGCAACATTTCCCTGCGGAGCGGGCACGCGACTGCTCGACGGCGGCACCCCGACTGGCGCAGCGATCCTCACGGTCTGCTGAAACCCAGGAGGAACGATTGCCGGCTGGAACGGCATCGGCTGCTGTACCACAGGCGATTGCTGTACTGTCGGCAACTGCTGTGCTGTCGCTGGTACCTGTGCTGCCGGCGGTACCTGTACTGTCGGCGGTTGCTGTACTGTCGGCGGTTGCTGCCCCACTGTGGGCCGCTGGCTTTGCCCTTGCGCGTCCTCCCACCCAGCCAGATGGCCGGCGAGATATCCCGCACGATAAGTAGCGGCGTCGTCGATTCTGACAGTCGGCGTCGAACGAGCACCTTCCCGCCGGCCCCGCACCAAGCCCAGTGCGTAGCCAATGACACCAATAGCGGCCAAAAGCATCAGCGCAAGGCCTGTCGTCAAGAATCCCAGCATGGAAGCTCCTACGGTGAAGCCGGGCGCAACACCTGCACGGCATTAATCCAATCGATAGACTAATAATAGCAAAGAAGAACCCCACCACATAAGCGATGGGGTTCTTCTTTAGCTCGCTACCGACAATGCCGGAAGTTTGCCGACCTACAAGTAGAAACTACTTGATGATCTTGGTAACACGTCCCGAACCAACGGTGCGGCCGCCTTCGCGGATAGCGAAGCCGAGGCCCTCTTCCATAGCGATCGGCTGGATGAGCTCAACGGTCATCTCAGTGTTGTCGCCAGGCATAACCATTTCCGTGCCTTCCGGCAGGGTGATAACGCCGGTTACGTCCGTGGTACGGAAGTAGAACTGCGGGCGGTAGTTCGAGTAGAACGGGTTGTGACGTCCGCCTTCGTCCTTGGAAAGGATGTAGACGTTGGCCTCGAAGTCGGTGTGCGGGGTGATGGAACCCGGCTTGACGACAACCTGGCCACGCTCGACGTCGTCGCGCTTGAGACCGCGGAGCAGGAGGCCACAGTTCTCGCCGGCCCATGCTTCGTCGAGCTGCTTGTGGAACATCTCGATACCGGTAACCGTGGTCTTCTGGATCGGGCGGATGCCAACGATCTCGACCTCGGAGTTGATGGCGAGGGTTCCACGCTCGGCGCGGCCCGTAACAACGGTGCCACGACCGGTGATGGTGAAGACGTCTTCGATCGGCATCAGGAACGGCTTGTCGCGGTCACGTACGGGGTCCGGAACGGACTCGTCGACAGCTGCCATCAGGTCCTGGACGGACTTGACCCAAACCGGGTCGCCTTCCAGAGCCTTCAGACCGGAAACGCGAACAACCGGAGCTTCATCGCCATCGAAGCCCTGCGAGCTCAGGAGCTCACGAACTTCCATTTCGACAAGGTCGAGGAGTTCTTCGTCATCAACCATGTCCGACTTGTTCAGTGCGACCAGCAGGTAGGGAACACCAACCTGGCGGGCGAGCAGAACGTGCTCACGAGTCTGGGCCATCGGACCATCGGTTGCGGCAACCACGAGGATTGCGCCGTCCATCTGGGCAGCACCGGTGATCATGTTCTTGATGTAGTCAGCGTGACCGGGGGCGTCAACGTGTGCGTAGTGACGCTTCTCGGTCTGGTACTCCACGTGGGAGATGTTGATGGTAATACCGCGCTGGCGCTCTTCCGGAGCAGAGTCGATGGACGCGAAGTCGCGCTGCTCGTTGATGTCCGGGTACTGGTCGTACAGCACCTTGGAAATGGCGGCAGTCAGCGTCGTCTTACCGTGGTCAACGTGACCAATGGTGCCGATGTTGACGTGCGGCTTAGTCCGCTCGAACTTTGCCTTTGCCACAGGTTCCTCCTAGAACGATTTCAAGTGAAGTGCTCCTCGGCCGCGCTTTTCGCGGCAGAAACTTTAGCAAGTCTACTTGGGGGCTTGGTTTTGGTGAAATTGCAGATTCAGGAACCAATACTAGTTCCTAGAGCCTGTTCGCGCAGGGGGCCGGGCCGCGACTTTCGCCGCAGCCCCGCCACTCACGCTGAGATGCCTTCCCGGAACCGGAATTGCATCCGTTACCGGGAGATTACTCGCCGCGGGTTTTCTGGATGATCTCGTCGGCTACAGCCTTCGGGACCTCCGCGTAGCTGTTGAACGTCATGGAGTACACGGCACGACCCTGCGTCTTGGAACGGAGGTCGCCAATGTAACCGAACATGCCGGACAGCGGAACGTGTGCACGGATAACCTTCACACCTGCTGCGTCCTCCATGGACTGCATCTGGCCACGGCGGGCGTTCAGGTCACCAATAACATCACCCATGTATTCCTCAGGTGTGCGGACCTCAACATCCATCAGCGGTTCGAGCAGAACAGGGTTCGCCTTGCGTGCAGCTTCCTTGAAAGCCATACGGCCGGCGATCTTGAACGCCATTTCCGAGGAGTCAACATCGTGGGACGCGCCGTCGATCAGCGTGGCCTTGATGCCAACAACCGGGTAGCCGGCCAGGACGCCGTCGTTCAGTGCATCCTGGATACCAGCGTCAACGGACGGGATGTATTCGCGCGGAACGCGGCCACCGGTGACCTTGTTCTCGAACTCGTACAGCTCGCCGGAAGAGGTGTCCATCGGCTCGATCGCGATCTGGATCTTTGCGAACTGACCCGAACCACCGGTCTGCTTCTTGTGCGTGTAGTCGTGACGCTCTACAGCGCGCTTGATGGTTTCGCGGTAAGCAACCTGCGGCTTGCCAACGTTCGCCTCAACCTTGAATTCGCGGCGCATGCGGTCCACSAKGATKTCMAGGTGGAGCTCGCCCATGCCGGCGATGATGGTCTGGCCAGTGTCTTCGTTGAGGGAGACCTGGAAGGTCGGGTCCTCAGCGGAGAGCTTCTGGATGGCCGTGGAGAGCTTCTCCTGGTCACCCTTGGTGTTCGGCTCGATGGCAACCGAGATCACGGGCTCCGGGAAGCTCATGGACTCGAGGACGATCTGGTTGTTGGCATCACACAGGGTGTCACCCGTGGTGGTGTCCTTCAGACCGATGGCTGCGTAGATGTGGCCGGCGGTAGCGCCCTCAACGGGCATTTCCTTGTTGGCGTGCATCTGGAACAGCTTGCCGATACGTTCCTTCTTGCCCTTGGTGGAGTTGACCACCTGGGCGCCGGCCTCAACGTGACCGGAGTACACGCGGATGAAGGTCAGCTGACCGAAGAACGGGTGCGCCGCAATCTTGAAGGCGAGGGCCGAGAACGGCTCGTCAGCAGAGGGCTTGCGGGTGAGTTCCTTCTCTTCGTCGCGGGGATCGTGACCGATCATCGGCGGGACGTCGAGCGGGTTCGGCAGGAAGTCAACAACAGCGTCAAGCATCGGCTGTACGCCGCGGTTCTTGAAGGCAGAGCCACAGAACACCGGGTAGAGCTCGGAGTTGATGGTCATCTTGCGGATGCCGGCCTTCAGTTCCTCAAGGGTGAGTTCTTCACCTTCGAGGTACTTCTCCATGAGCTCTTCGGAGGCTTCAGCCACAGTCTCTACGAGCTGTGCACGGTACTCTTCAGCCTTGGCCTGGAGGTCCGCCGGAATTGCCTGCACTTCGTAGGAAGCGCCCATGGTGACGTCACCCTTTGCGTCGCCAGGCCAAACCAGGGCACGCATTTCGAGGAGGTCAACAACACCGATGAAGTCGTTCTCAGCGCCGATGGGCAGCTGCATGACCAGCGGCTTGGCACCGAGGCGGGAAATGATGGTGTCAACGGTGAAGTAGAAGTCAGCGCCCAGCTTGTCCATCTTGTTGACGAAGCAGATACGCGGAACGTTGTACTTGTCAGCCTGGCGCCATACAGTCTCGGACTGCGGCTCCACGCCTTCCTTGCCGTCGAACACTGCGACAGCACCGTCGAGGACGCGCAGGGAGCGCTCAACCTCAACCGTGAAGTCAACGTGGCCCGGGGTGTCGATGATGTTGATCTGGTTCTTGTCCCAGAAACAAGTCACGGCGGCAGACGTGATGGTGATGCCGCGTTCCTTTTCCTGTTCCATCCAGTCGGTCGTCGAGGCGCCGTCGTGCGTCTCGCCGATCTTGTGGTTCACACCCGTGTAGAACAGGATGCGCTCGGTAGTGGTGGTCTTGCCGGCATCGATGTGGGCCATGATGCCGATATTGCGGACCTTGTTAAGGTCGGTAAGCACGTCCTGTGCCACGGGGTCTCCCTTTCGGATGGACTACACGTTCGCCGCCGGCTCGGTTGAGCCGACGGCGCCCGGGAGGATTTACCAGCGGTAGTGTGCGAAGGCCTTGTTGGACTCGGCCATCTTGTGGGTGTCTTCGCGACGCTTGACAGCGGCACCGAGACCGTTCGAGGCATCCAGGATTTCGTTCTGGAGGCGCTCGGTCATGGTCTTCTCGCGGCGGGCCTTGGAGTAGCCCACGAGCCAACGCAGGGCGAGGGCGGTGGAGCGACCCGGCTTGACCTCAACCGGAACCTGGTAGGTGGCGCCACCAACACGGCGTGAACGCACCTCGAGGGAAGGCTTGACGTTGTCCATGGCCTTCTTGAGGGCAGCAACGGGGTCGCCGCCGGACTTGGCACGTGCACCTTCGAGGGCACCGTAAACGATGCGCTCTGCGGTGGACTTCTTGCCGTCAACCAGAACCTTGTTGATCAGCTGAGTGACCAACGGGGAGCCGTAAACGGGATCGGAAACTAGCGGCCGCTTCGGGGCCGGACCCTTGCGAGGCATATTACTTCTTCTCCATCTTTGCGCCGTAACGGCTGCGGGCCTGCTTGCGGTTCTTGACACCCTGGGTGTCGAGTGCGCCGCGGACGATCTTGTAGCGGACACCCGGAAGGTCCTTCACACGACCACCACGGACGAGCACGATGGAGTGCTCCTGGAGGTTGTGGCCAACGCCGGGGATGTAAGCGGTAACTTCAACGCCACCGTTGAGGCGCACACGTGCCACCTTACGAAGAGCCGAGTTCGGCTTCTTGGGGGTGGTGGTGTAAACGCGGGTGCAAACACCGCGACGCATCGGGCTGCCCTTCAGCGCGGGAGCCTTGGTCTTGGAGACCTTAGGCGTGCGGCCCTTGCGGACCAGCTGGTTAATCGTAGGCACTTTCGTGTTCTCCGTTGTTTGATCTCTGCCCCCACACACAGGCGCCAGCCAGTGTAAACGTGGGAACTTTGGCGTTGCTCATGCGGCCGGCCGAAACATCCGGTAGGCGTGCAAAAGTGCGGCATTCGTTGCGCATGTTGCCCGCAACCCGGAAACAGGCTCCACCCAGCACCATGAGAACAAAACCAAAATGATGCTGCGGCGGCCTTCATCCACTGCCACACAGAACAATTACCAAAATTCTAGCACGGCTTGATCTGAGGCCTTAATCGGGTGTATGGCGTTCCAATGACAGGACGGGCCCCGCACTCAAGAGTGCGGGGCCCGTCCTTCAGCCATTAACTACTGCTGGTTTCAGCGGAAGTCGTTGCCGAGATCGTAGTCATCCAGCGGGATGGCGTGGAACTCGGGAGCACCGTCGCCGCCCAGGGCGTCATAGGAGAAATCGGTGAAAGCGCTGGGGCCCGTGAACAGGCTTGCCTTTGCTTCCTCGGTCGGCTCAACCGTGACCTCCGTGTAACGGGGCAGGCCCGTTCCGGCCGGGATGAGCTTACCGATGATGACGTTCTCCTTGAGGCCGAGCAGAGGATCGCTCTTGCCTTCCATGGCCGCCTGCGTCAGGACGCGGGTGGTCTCCTGGAAGGAAGCGGCCGACAGCCAGGACTCGGTTGCCAGGGACGCCTTGGTGATACCCATGAGTTCTGGACGACCTGAAGCCGGGGACTTGCCCTCGGACACGACGCGGCGGTTCTCGTCTTCGAAGCGGGAGCGCTCTGCAAGCTCACCAGGGAGCAGGTCGGAGTCGCCGGATTCGATGACGGTCACGCGGCGCAGCATCTGGCGGACGATAACCTCGACGTGCTTGTCGTGGATACCAATACCCTGGCTGCGGTAAACGCCCTGGACCTCGTCCACAAGGAACTTCTGTGCGGCACGGGGACCCATGATGCGCAGAACCTGCTTCGGGTCCACCGGACCGTTGATCAGCTTCTGGCCGACGCTGACGTGCTCGCCATCCTCGATGAGGAGACGGGAACGGCGCAGCACCGGGTAGGCAATCTCTTCGGAACCATCGTCCGGAGTGATGACCAGGCGCATCTGGCGCTCGGACTCTTCGATGGTGATGCGGCCGGCTGCTTCAGCAATCGGTGCGACACCCTTCGGAGTACGGGCTTCGAAGAGCTCCTGGATACGGGGCAGACCCTGGGTGATGTCGTCGCCACCACCAGCAGAAACAGCACCACCGGTGTGGAACGTACGCATGGTCAGCTGGGTACCGGGCTCACCGATGGACTGTGCGGCGATGATGCCCACGGCCTCGCCGATGTCCACGGTCTTGCCCGTTGCCAGCGAACGGCCGTAGCAGAGTGCACAGGTGCCGACCTTGGACTCACAGGTGAGTACGGAGCGGACCTTGACTTCGGTGATACCTGCAGCCAGCAACTGGTCGATAACGACGTCGCCGCAGTCGGTTCCACCGGCAGCCAGGACGTTGCCCTGGGCATCGACGACGTCGACAGCCAGCGTACGTGCGTAGGCGCTGTTCTCGACGTTCTCGTCCAGGACGAGCTCACCGTTGGAATCCGGCACGGCGATCGGCGTGAGCAGACCGCGCTCGGTACCGCAGTCCTCTTCGCGGACGATGACGTCCTGCGAAACGTCCACCAGACGACGGGTCAGGTAACCCGAGTTGGCGGTACGGAGAGCGGTATCGGCCAGACCCTTACGGGCACCGTGCGTGGCGATGAAGTATTCCAAGACCGACAGGCCCTCGCGGTAGGAGGACTTGATCGGGCGAGGGATGATCTCACCCTTCGGGTTGGCCACAAGACCACGGATACCCGCGATCTGGCGAACCTGCATCCAGTTACCACGTGCACCGGAGGACACCATGCGGTTGATGGTGTTCATCGGGGACAGGCTGTCACGCATCGCCTGGGCGATCTCGTTGGTGGCCTTGTTCCAGATCTCGATCAGTTCCTGGCGACGCTCGTCGTCGTCGATCAGGCCCTTGTCGTACTGACCCTGGATCTTGGCAGCCATGTTCTCGTAACCAGCCAGGATGGCGGGCTTGGAGGTAGGCACCTCGATGTCGGAGATAGCCACGGTGACGCCCGAGCGGGTTGCCCAGTAGAAACCGGCATCCTTCAGGTTGTCCAGCGTGGCAGCCGTGACAACCTTCGGGTAACGCTCGGCGAGGTCGTTGACGATCCGGGACAGTTCGCCCTTGTCGGCAACAGCCTCAACCCAGGGGTAATCCTCGGGCAGCGTCTGGTTGAAGATGACCTGGCCCAGGGAGGTCTGGACGAGGGCCGTGTGACCCGGCTCCCAACCTTCCGGAGCTTCCCAACCGGCGTAAGGCACGAAGTTGTCCAGACGGATCTTGACCTGGGAGTTCAGGTGCAGATCACGGGCGTCGTACGCCATGATGGCTTCCGAAACCGAGGAGAAGATGCGGCCTTCGCCGGCAGAGCCGACGCGCTTGGTGGTCAGGTGGTACAGGCCGATGATCATATCCTGCGAAGGCAGGGTAACCGGGCGGCCATCGGACGGCTTCAGGATGTTGTTCGAGGACAGCATCAGGATGCGGGCTTCAGCCTGGGCTTCCGGGCTCAGCGGCAGGTGCACTGCCATCTGGTCGCCGTCGAAGTCAGCATTGAAGGCGCCACAAACCAGCGGGTGAAGCTGGATTGCCTTGCCTTCCACAAGCTGCGGTTCGAAGGCCTGGATGCCAAGGCGGTGAAGGGTAGGTGCACGGTTGAGCAGCACCGGGTGTTCGGTGATGATCTCTTCCAGCACGTCCCAAACCTGCGGACGGTAACGCTCGACCATGCGCTTTGCCGACTTGATGTTCTGGGCGTGGTTGAGGTCAACCAGGCGCTTCATCACGAACGGCTTGAAGAGCTCCAGCGCCATCTGCTTGGGCAGACCACACTGGTGCAGCTTCAGCTGCGGGCCAACAACGATGACCGAACGGCCGGAGTAGTCAACACGCTTGCCGAGGAGGTTCTGGCGGAAACGACCCTGCTTGCCCTTGAGCATGTCGCTCAGGGACTTCAGCGGACGGTTGCCCGGACCCGTAACGGGGCGGCCACGACGACCGTTGTCAAAGAGGCTGTCAACAGCTTCCTGAAGCATGCGCTTCTCGTTGTTGACGATGATCTCCGGAGCACCGAGGTCAAGCAGTCGCTTGAGTCGGTTGTTGCGGTTGATCACACGGCGGTAGAGGTCGTTGAGGTCAGAGGTCGCGAAGCGGCCACCGTCCAACTGGACCATCGGGCGCAGTTCCGGCGGGATCACCGGGACAGCGTCCAGAACCATGCCGAGCGGGCTGTTGTTGGTGGTCAGGAATGCGTTGACAACCTTCAGGCGCTTCAGGGCACGCGTCTTGCGCTGGCCCTTGCCGTTCTGGATGGTGTCGCGCAGGGACTCAGCCTCAGCCTGCATGTCAAAGGTCTCAAGACGCTTCTTGATCGCCTCGGCACCCATGGAGCCTTCGAAGTACATGCCGTAGCGGTCACGCAGTTCGCGATACAGGCCCTCGTCGCCCTCAAGGTCAGCGACCTTGAGGTTCTTGAAGCGGTCCCAGACCTGCTCAAGGCGCTCGATATCGGCGTCGGCACGCTTGCGGACGTTCGCCATCTGGCGGTCTGCGGAGTCGCGGGCCTTCTTCTTGTCGGCAGCCTTGGCGCCTTCACCTTCAAGACGGGCAAGCTCGTCTTCAAGGTCGCGGGCGATCGTGGCGATGTCGCTGTCGCGGTTGTCCACCAACTGCTTCTTCTCGAGGTCGTGCTCGACCTGGAGGTTCGGCAGTTCAGCGTGGCGGTTTTCCGTGTCAACGCTGGTGATCATGTAGGCAGCGAAGTAGATGACCTTCTCAAGGTCCTTCGGAGCCAGGTCCAAGAGGTAGCCCAAGCGCGAGGGAACGCCCTTGAAGTACCAGATGTGGGTTACAGGCGCAGCCAGTTCGATGTGGCCCATGCGCTCACGACGCACCTTGGCGCGGGTGACTTCAACGCCACAACGCTCACAGATGATGCCCTTGAAGCGGACGCGCTTGTACTTGCCGCAGTAGCATTCCCAGTCGCGGGAAGGACCGAAGATCTTCTCGCAGAAAAGACCGTCCTTCTCAGGCTTGAGGGTGCGGTAGTTGATGGTTTCCGGCTTCTTGACCTCACCGTAAGACCAGCCACGGATGTCTTCCGCGGTGGCGAGGCCGATCTGCATGAGGCCGAAGGAGGATTCGCTGGACATATGGTCCCTGTTCTCTCTTGTTCTCTAAATTCTGAAGTCTTGGTTACGGGAAGAGGGAGCTGTTCCGGTGGACAGTGACGTACTGCTGCCCACCGGAACGGCTGCTAAACCTCTTCTACGGAACTGGGCTCTGCACGAGACAGATCGATGCCCAGTTCTTCCGCAGCCGTGAAGACTGCGTCATCAGAGTCACGCATTTCGATCGTGGTTCCGTCGGTGGAAAGAACTTCCACGTTCAGGCACAACGACTGCATTTCCTTGATCAAGACCTTGAAGGACTCGGGAACGCCAGGCTCAGGGATGTTCTCGCCCTTGACGATGGCTTCGTAGACCTTCACACGACCGTGGATATCATCCGACTTGATCGTCAACAGTTCCTGAAGGGTGTAAGCGGCGCCATAAGCTTCGAGCGCCCACACTTCCATTTCACCGAAGCGCTGGCCACCGAACTGAGCCTTACCACCCAGCGGCTGCTGCGTGATCATGGAGTACGGGCCGGTGGAACGCGCGTGGATCTTGTCGTCCACCAGGTGGTGGAGCTTCAGGATGTACATGTAACCGACGGAGATCGGGTCCGGGAACGGCTCGCCGGAGCGGCCGTCGAACAGACGGGTCTTGCCGGAGGAATCGATCAGGCGGTCGCCGTCGCGAGTCACGTTGGTGGAGTCAAGCAGGCCCGTGATTTCTTCTTCGCGGGCGCCATCGAACACCGGCGTGGCAACGGTGGTCTGGCCGGTTTCACGGGGCAGGTTGGGCAGGTTCTTGACCCACTCCGGCTCGCCTTCGATCTTCCAACCGGTCTTGGCAACCCAACCGAGGTGGGTTTCAAGGACCTGGCCAACGTTCATACGACCCGGAACACCAAGTGGGTTCAGGACGATGTCCACCGGGGTACCGTCTGCAAGGAAGGGCATGTCCTCGATCGGAAGGATCTTGGAGATAACACCCTTGTTGCCGTGACGGCCGGCGAGCTTGTCGCCGTCGGTGATCTTGCGCTTGGCTGCAACGTAGACGCGGACCAGCTGGTTCACGCCCGGGGGCAGTTCGTCGTCGTTGTCGCGGTCAAAGACGCGGACGCCGATGACCGTACCGGACTCGCCGTGGGGCACCTTCAGGGAGGTGTCGCGGACTTCGCGGGACTTCTCACCGAAGATAGCGCGGAGAAGACGCTCTTCCGGAGTCAGTTCGGTTTCACCCTTGGGTGTGACCTTTCCGACCAGGATGTCTCCGGCTTCAACCTCGGCACCAATGTGGATGATGCCGCGCTCGTCCAGGCCTGCAAGGACTTCCTCGGACACGTTGGGGATGTCACGGGTGATTTCCTCGGCACCAAGCTTGGTGTCGCGGGCATCAATTTCGTGCTCCTCGATGTGGATGGAGGAAAGAACGTCCTCAGCAACAATGCGCTGGGACAGGATGATGGCGTCCTCGAAGTTGTGGCCTTCCCATGACATGAATGCCACGAGCAGGTTCTTACCGAGGGCGAGTTCACCCTGGTCCGTTGCAGGACCGTCGGCGATGATGCCGCCGACTTCCAGGCGCTGGCCTTCGTTGACCAGGACGCGGTGGTTGTAGCAGTTGCCCTGGTTGGAACGGGCGAACTTGTTGATGCGGTAGTTGGTCTCCGTGCCGTCGTCGTTGATCATGACAACGAGCTCAGCGGAAACCTCGGTGACCACACCTGCCTTCTTCGCGATGACAACGTCACCGGCGTCGACGGCTGCTGCGCGCTCCATACCGGTGCCCACGAAAGGAGCCTCGGAACGGACCAGCGGCACAGCCTGGCGCTGCATGTTGGCACCCATGAGTGCACGGTTGGCATCGTCATGCTCAAGGAACGGGATCAGTGCGGTTGCCACGGACACCATCTGGCGCGGGGAAACGTCCATGAACTGGACTTCTCCGGCGGGAACCAGAACAGGCTCGCCTCCACCACCACGGGCACGGACAAGGACGGTCTCTTCCGAGAACTTCTTGTCAGCGTCCAGCGGAGCGTTGGCCTGTGCGATCAGGACCTCTGCTTCGTCGTCGGCCGTGAGGTACTGGACCTCGTCGGATACGACACCTTCGGAAACCAGGCGGTACGGCGTCTCGATGAAGCCGAACGGGTTGATGCGTCCGTAGGAAGCCAGCGAACCAATCAGACCAATGTTCGGGCCTTCAGGGGTTTCGATGGGGCACATACGTCCGTAGTGGGACGGGTGAACGTCTCGAACTTCCATGCCTGCGCGGTCACGGGAAAGACCACCCGGGCCAAGAGCCGACAGGCGGCGCTTGTGGGTCAGACCCGAAAGCGGGTTGTTCTGGTCCATGAACTGCGACAGCTGGGAAGTTCCGAAGAACTCCTTGATGGCAGCGACAACCGGGCGGATGTTGATCAGGGTCTGCGGCGTGATGGCCTCGACGTCCTGCGTGGTCATGCGTTCGCGAACAACACGCTCCATGCGGGAAAGGCCGGTGCGGACCTGGTTCTCGATCAGTTCGCCAACGGCGCGGATGCGACGGTTGCCGAAGTGGTCGATGTCATCGATTTCGACGCGGAGCTCGTGGTCTTCGCCATCGCGCTTGCCCATGAGGGTCTTCTCGCCGGCGTGCAGCGCAACGAGGAACTTGATCATGGCGACGATGTCTTCAACGTGCAGGACCGAAGCTTCCTTGTCACCAAGGGAGCGGTCGATGCCGAGCTTGCGGTTGATCTTGTAACGGCCAACCTTGGCGAGGTCATAACGCTTGGCGTTGAAGTACAGGTTGTCCAGCAGTGACTGGGCAGCCTCGACGGTGGGCGGCTCGCCCGGACGCAGCTTGCGGTAGATGTCCAGAAGCGCGTCTTCGCGGGTTTCGGTGGCGTCCTTCTCCAGCGTTGCACGCATGGAGTCGTACTGGCCGAACTCTTCCAGGATCTGGCCTTCGGTCCAGCCGAGGGCCTTCAGCAGGACGGTGACCGACTGCTTGCGCTTGCGGTCGAGGCGAACGCCGACCTGGTCGCGCTTGTCGATTTCGAGTTCGAACCATGCACCGCGGGACGGGATGATCTTCGCAGTGAAGATGTCCTTGTCACTGGTCTTGTCCGCGGTGCGCTCGAAGTAGGCGCCCGGCGAACGGACCAGCTGGGAGACAACGACACGCTCGGTGCCGTTGACGACGAACGTTCCCTTTTCAGTCATGAGGGGGAAGTCGCCCATGAACACGGTCTGCTGCTTGATTTCGCCCGTGTTGTTGTTCATGAACTCGGCCTTGACGTACAGCGGTGCCGAGTAAGTGGCGTCACGGTCTTTGCATTCGGCCATGGTGTACTTCGGATCAGCGAACTCCGGCTCGGAGAAGCTCAGGGACATAGTGCCCTGGAAGTCCTCGATGGGGGAGATCTCTTCGAAGATGTCGGCAAGTCCGGAGGTGGTGGCGACGCTGAGGTCGCCCTCCTCGACAGCCTTCGCTACCCGCGCCTGCCAGCGTTCGTTTCCGACGAGCCAGTCAAAGCTGTCGGTCTGCAGGGCGAGAAGATTCGGAACATCAAGGGGTTCGTGAATCTTTGCGAATGAGAGGCGGCGAGTGGCACCATCGGTGCTTGCCGTGTTAGCGGTTTCGTTATTAGAGGTGCTCGAGGCGACCAAGAGGGATCCTTCCACAGACCTTCAGGCGTTTTCAGATCTCCCCCGTTTGCATGATGCAGAGTTCTCCGCATCATACTTATTCCGGTTCCGCTATATGACCCGGACCCAGTCCGCACATGCCAGTGCACGTTGTGAACGGCACGTCAATGTTGCAGCTGAGAGGTAAAGCCCACCGCTATATGAAGGCTGAAGGTTAACAGGGAAGACGCAAATATCTACGATACGGCAAAGTAGCCTTCCTGTCTACCCCAGATTCTCCGCGAATGCAAGCACTGTTGCCGCAGGCACCTATGCGTAGTCCACGGACGTTGTCCGGAGCATCTGCCGGAAGGAGGCACCAGGCCCGTTGTGAAATCTCCTGCCGTGGAATCTCTTGCTGTGGAATCTACCGACGGATACAAGCGTTGGAAAGGATAGGCTGACGCACGCCGCACGATAGCCTTGGCTACACCACCACGGATCGGAAGAGAGACCATGAACAACTCCGCTGACGACAATGACGTTGTCATCCTTGCTGCTTCCCGTACCCCACAGGGTCGGCTCAATGGGCAGCTGGCCGGATTCACCGCCGTCGACCTTGGCGCGCATGCCATCAGCGCCGCACTGGCGGCCAGCGGCGTAAAAGCCGAACAAGTGGACGCCGTCATCATGGGACAGGTGCTGCAAGCGGGCGCCGGCCAGAATCCTGCACGACAGAGTGCCATAGCGGCAGGTGTGGGCTGGAACATCCCTGCCGTCACCATCAACAAGGTTTGCCTCTCCGGCCTCACGGCTGTCATTGATGCCGCCCGGATGATCCGCAGCGGGGACGCCACTGTGGTTGTGGCCGGTGGCCAGGAATCCATGACCCGCGCCCCACACCTGCTCCCCGGCTCCCGGCAGGGCTGGACCTACGGCGCAATCCAGGCGTTGGACGTTGCCGCACATGATGGCCTCACGGATGCATTCGATGGCCAGTCCATGGGCTTGTCCACGGAGACCAAGAACGTGACGCTCGGCATTGACCGCCGTGCGCAGGACGAGGTTGCTGCTGCTTCCCACCAGCGCGCTGCTGCTGCGATCGCTGACGGAATCTTCGACGTCGAAATCGCTCCCGTGAGCGTGAAGCAGCGGAAGGGGGACCCCGTGGTCCTCACCTCGGACGAGGGCGTTCGTCCGAACACGACTGTGGAAACCCTTGCCCCCTTGAAGGCCGCCTTCGCTACGGACGGCACCATTACCGCCGGCAACTCCTCTCCCCTGTCCGACGGCGCCTCCGCACTCGTGCTGACAAGTCGCCGCTTTGCCAGGGACAACGGCCTGGAATACCTTGCGGTCGTGGGCAAGCCTGGACAGGTGGCCGGCCCGGACAACTCACTGCACTCCCAGCCCTCCAACGCCATTTCGCAAGCATTGAAGCGGGCTGGATGGACTGCCGAAGAGCTGGACTTCATCGAAATCAATGAGGCCTTTGGCTCTGTGGCCGTCCAATCATTGAAGGACCTGAGCTATCCGCTGGAGAAGTGCAACATCCACGGCGGCGCAATCGCCCTCGGCCACCCGATCGGTGCGTCCGGCGCCCGGCTGGCCCTGCACGCGGCCCACGAACTCAAGCGCAGGGGAACAGGCAAGGCTGCCGTGTCCCTTTGTGGCGGCGGCGGCCAGGGCGAAGCTCTGCTGCTGTACCGCGACTGATGGCTGACTCATTGCTTGGGCCGGGAATGAACGGGGCCGAACGGTTCCTGTCCGACGCCGCCGCGCGCGGACTGGACGTGGACGTCGTCGAGCGCCCTGCTGCCCGGAGCCTCGAGGAGGCGGCAGGCATCCTGGGGATCAGTCCCGGGGACATCGTGAAGTCGCTCGTGGTCAAGCATCGCGACGGTAGCTTCCTCTTCGCGCTGATCCCCGGCGACCGGCAGATCTCCTGGCCTAAGCTGCGGGCGTTGGTGGGCGTGAACAAGCTCTCGCTGCCGCACGCCGACGTCGCCCTTGCCGCAACCGGCTATGAGCGCGGGACCATCACTCCCCTGGGAAGTACCACGCCCTGGCCGGTTTACGCGGATGCCACCATCACCGGACGCCGCATCTCCATGGGTGCTGGAGCCCATGGCAGGAGTGCCTTCGTGGATGCGGATGAACTCACGGCTGCACTCGGAGCAATCGTGGCCGACATCAGCGAACCCAACTAAAGCAACGCGGGGTCACTTAGAGCCCATTCCAGAGGGATTATTGGGCTCTAAGTGACCCCGCGTTGTTTCTTTAAAGCAGGAAGCCCCGCCCGGCGAACCGGACGGGGCTTCCACAAGCAAGACGAGTTACTTGAGGGTAACCGTTGCGCCAGCTTCTTCGAGCTGAGCCTTTGCCTTCTCTGCGGCTTCCTTGGTGGCGCCTTCGAGAACAGCCTTCGGTGCGCTGTCAACCAGGTCCTTGGCTTCCTTGAGGCCGAGGGAGGTGATGGCGCGAACTTCCTTGATCACTGCGATCTTCTTGTCGCCAGCAGCTTCGAGGACGACGTCGAAGTCGGTCTTCTCTTCAGCAGCTTCAGCAGCACCGCCGGCAGCGGGGCCAGCAACTGCAACAGCAGCAGCCGTAACTTCGAAGGTCTCTTCGAAGAGCTTGACGAACTCGGAGAGCTCGATGATGGTCAGTTCCTTGAAAGCTTCAATGAGCTCTTCGTTGCTGAGCTTCGCCATGGTGGCGTCCTTCCATTAGTCGGTGCAGGTCCGGACAATGCCGCTCCATGCACCTGAGTTTGATTGGGGGGAGAACTTAGTTCTCTTCGGTTGCAGCTTCAGCGGCTTCGGCCGGAGCCGCAACCTCTTCAGCAGCAGCCTCAGCGGCCGGAGCTTCGTCAGCGGCCGGTGCAGATGCGCCGCCCTCTTCTTCAAGCTTGAGGCGCAGGGCATCGATGATGCGTGCGGCAGCGGATGCGGGGGCCTTGAGGACACCAGCAACACGTGCAAGCTGCAGCTCGCGGGACTCCAGCGCTGCCAGTGCGGCAACACCTTCTGCGTCCAATGCCTTGCCTTCGAAGTAACCGGTCTTGATAACCAGCTGCTTGTTGGTCTTGGCAAAGTCCGTCAGGCTCTTGGCAGCAGCAACAGCGTCGCCCTTGATGAAGGCGATTGCAGTGGGGCCGGCAAGCTGATCGCCGAACGCGTCGACTCCAGCTTCCTTGGCTGCAATGGCGCTCAGGGTGTTCTTGACGACCGAGAACTTGGTGTCCTGGCCGAGCGCAACACGCAGTTCCTTGAGCTGTGCAACAGTGAGCCCGCGGTATTCGGTCAGGACAGCCGCGTTCGATTCCTTGAAATCGTTGGTGATCTCTGCAACAGCGGAGATCTTGCTAGGCGTTGTCATAACCCTCCTTCCGGGGAATAAAGCCGGTCTTCCGGGTCCCCGCTCACGAGAGCTAAAACTAAAAACGCCCCGCGCAGATGCACGGGGCTTGGCTCAACACAGCTTGCACTGCGGAGACTTGCTTCGTTCACCTGCGTTGGCCGCCCTATGTTCAGGGTCCTTCGTCAAGGAATGCACTTTGTTCTCAGGGGCGTCGCTGCAGAATTGAGCTGCGCTCGAAAGAGTGGATTCCCATCAACCGACGGTCTTTGGTACTTCAAGGTTACGGGAGAGGGATCAGCAAACCAAATCGAGGCCGCTGTGCTCCCACTGCGATGCCCGGCTGGTTACTCCGACGACGTGACCTTAGGTCCCCGATCAGGAAGCTGCTTTTGCCAGAGTCCGGTGACTCCCGCCGTCGTAAATCCCAATTGCCTGTTCACGGTCAGGAGGTACCGGTTTTCCGGTGCGTTCCAGGTGTAAATGACGCGGGCATCGGGAAATTGCTCACTGAGCCTTTCCATGTTGGCCACCTTGATCAGCAGTCCCAACTTATTGCCGCGGTGTTCCTGCAGGACCAAAGTATCGTCCTGGAAAACGACGTCCTGACGGTGCGCGAGGACGCTGATTGTGGTGAGGCCGGCCAGCCGCCCGCTCTCAATATGCTCGACGGCGGTAACCACCGTCCGCCGGCCCTGCGCCAAGGCGGCGTCTTCGGTTTCGCGCAAAACGGCGGCATCGAAGACCATACCGGAAACCTCAACGGCGGAGTCTTCTTCCTCGCCGTCCTCTCCGTGGACAACCTCACCCGCAGCGTTTTCCAGCTCCGCCACGGCCTCCAGCCAAGCCTCAGGGCAGCGATCAGTCCAGTGGTGCAGCCTGTAGCGGCCAGCGTTCGCTTCCTCGGCCTCGGCTTGAAGATCCGCAACCAGTTTGGAGTCGAGAGGCAACACGCAGGAACTGAATTGCTCGATGTGCTGAAGGGTGTAACCGGCCCGCTGGGCAAAGTCCACTTCCCTGCTGCTGACAGGAAGGAAACCCGGGCCGCTGCCTGGAATCAATTGGTCTTCAGGTATCTCTGTTAGCGAGGTCGCCGGGTGGTTCGTATCCACCAAAACCATGGTGCGGCCCTCTGAACGTGCCAGCTGCTCCGCAGCCTCCAGGAGCTGGCGTCCGACGCCCTGGCTTTGGTAGTCCGGCAGGATATCCAGCGTGAACTCCGCCAGGTCCATGTTGTCCGCGAGCGGCAGCGCAATGTCCACTGTTCCCACGATGACCCCGTCCACCTTGGCCACCAGGATGATCTGGCGCTCATAGGGGTCGGAGAATTCAAGCAGCTTCTCCAGGGGCGTGTACGCCAGGTCATCGCTCCCCCAGGTCTGCATCCGGACCCGTCGCGCCACTTCCACGGCGTCAAGGAAATCCCCTGCTTTGGGGCTGTCCAGATTGTCCGGCACCCATAGCTGCTCGACTACAACGGTCTTCGCCTCGTCTACAGTCATCCCAGCCGTTTCTGCCATTCGCCTTCAAAACCGGAAGGCTTGAATCCAAGGGCGATATTTATGGCCAGCATATGCCGGTTTTCACTGGCGTTCCACGTCATGACGCACGTGGCGTCCGGCCAAAGATCTTCTGCACGACGAAGATTGGCGATTTTGACCAGCATGCCAAGGCCGTGTCCCCGGTGTCCGGGAGCCACCAGTGTGTCCTCCTGACTGACGACCGCCGGCAACGCGTCACGGTGGGTCAGGACCGTATAGGCAGCCAACTCCCCGCTCGTGTGGTGCTGGGCAGCAGCTACAACTGAGTCCATGCCGCTTGCCCGCCATGTCGATTCCTCACGCCGAACCCGCACGGCGTCCCACTCTTCGCCTTCCCATCCCAGACCGGCGATGGGTACCTCCGTGCTCATCAGGCTCTTGAGCTTGGCAAAAGTGTCCAGGAGTTCGTCCGGGCATTCGTCCGTCCACCCGATGACGTCGTATTCCGTTGCCCGGCGCATCGCCTCGACTTCGAGTTCAATCAGGTGCGCCTCATCAACCGGCAGGGCCAAGGTGCTGCTGGTTTCGACCTGTTCCAAGGAATAACCATGGTGCAACGCAAAGCGGGTCGATGCCGCGTTCAGTGGAACGCCACCCGTGCCTGACTTTGCTTTCAGCAGCGCCTCCCCGGCAAGTACGGGGGCGATCGGCTCCCCACAGTACCCGTCAAGCGAAGTGCGGCTCCGCTCCACTGCCGCCTGCTCAAGGACTTCCAGGATACTCGTCCCGATCCCGCGCCGACGGAAAGCGGCGTCCACGAGGACGTCCACTCCCGCCGTCGTCGTGTTCTCGCTCAACGGCAGCGTCAGCGAACCGCTGCCCACCACAACGCCGCCCAAGCGGGTCAGGTAGACCTGCCGCTCCTCGTATTCGTTGCCCTGCCAGAACATGAACGACTCGGCCAATGTGGCCGAATGGTCCAGGTTCCCCCACAAGGCAAGCTCATGGGCGATCCGTAACGCATGGAAGGCTTTGAAGTCCGCTGACGCATTGGCCTCCGGACCTTGCAGAACGGGAAGCCTCTCTATGGTGAGCCCGCCGTTGGCGGAAAAGTTCGACGACGGTGCCACGCCCCACAGCCTACGGCCGCCTCTGGTGCCAAACAAGTGACCAACCGCCGATGCGAACCCATGAAAAGGGACCGCCCGGCAATGCCGGACGGTCCCTCTCAGAGTTAGTACTCGCGATGCTTATGCGTCGGTGAGAACCTTGGTGACGTTCGGGTCAACGGTGATGCCCGGACCGAACGTGGTGGCAACAGTAGCCTTCTGGATGTAGCGGCCCTTGGAAGCGGACGGCTTCAGACGAAGGACCTCTTCCAGTGCAGCTGCGTAGTTCTCAGCCAGCTTCTGGACGTCGAAAGACACCTTGCCGATGATGAAGTGCAGGTTCGAGTGCTTGTCGACGCGGAAGTCGATCTTGCCGCCCTTGATGTCGTTGACAGCCTTGGTGACATCGGGGGTAACCGTACCGGTCTTCGGGTTCGGCATGAGGTTACGCGGGCCGAGGACCTTACCGAGGCGGCCAACCTTACCCATGAGGTCAGGGGTTGCCACGGCGGCGTCGAAGTCGGTCCAGCCGGCTGCGATCTTTTCGATCAGGTCATCGGAACCAACGAAGTCGGCGCCGGCAGCGATTGCTGCCTCAGCCTTGTCGCCTGTTGCGAAAACGAGGACGCGGGCGGTCTTACCGGTGCCGTGCGGCAGGTTGACGGTGCCACGGACCATCTGGTCAGCCTTACGCGGGTCAACGCCCAAACGGAAAGCGACCTCAACGGTTGCGTCGAACTTGGAAGGGTTGGTGTCCTTCGCGAGGGTGATTGCCTCGAACGGGGCGTAGACCTTGTCTGCCTCGATCTTGGCTACGGCTGCCTCATATGCTTTGCTGCGCTTTGCCATGCTGCTTATTTCTCCTTGTGCAGTTGTGGTCTGCGGACCGCGCTGGGCCCTGCCACAAGTCGTGGATCCGGCAAGGATCCTGCGACATTTTAATGTTTCAGATGCCGGTTGCCCGGCGGGTGAAGGCTGTATTTAGCCCTCTACGGTGATACCCATGGAACGGGCGGTACCAGCGATGATCTTGGCAGCTGCCGCGATGTCGTTGGCGTTGAGGTCTTCCATCTTGGTGGAAGCAATCTCTTCGACCTGCGCCTGGGTCAGCTTGGCAACCTTGACGGTGTGCGGGGTAGCCGAACCCTTGGCAACGCCTGCAGCCTTCTTGATGAGCTCTGCAGCCGGCGGGGTCTTGGTGATGAAGGTGAAGGAACGGTCTTCGTAGACCGTGATTTCAACCGGGATAACGTTTCCGCGCTGGGATTCCGTTGCAGCGTTGTACGCCTTGCAGAATTCCATGATGTTGACACCGTGCTGGCCAAGCGCAGGACCGATCGGCGGAGCCGGGTTAGCGGCACCTGCCTGGATCTGCAGCTTGATGAGGCCGGTGACCTTCTTCTTGGGAGCCAATGTAGGGTCCTTCTCTCAATAGCTTCCTGGGACACAGGAGCGCGTCCCAGGTTGGTGGCCGCCATGGCAAGGCGGCCGGCCGCTTCCGAACCGCAAAGCAGGCGGAACGGGAGCGAAATCTTGGAATCAGCTAGATCTTGGTGACCTGGTTGAATGCGAGCGTAACCGGGGTTTCGCGCTCGAAGATCGAGACCAGGACCACGAGGGTCTGGGACTCGGGCTTGATCTCGGAGATCGTTGCCGGAAGGGTCTCGAACGGGCCTTCCTTGACGATGACGGACTCGCCGACCTCGAAATCGACGGCCACGGGAGCCTGGTTCTGCTTGTTGACCGGCTTGCCCTTCTCGGCCTGCTCTTCTTCGAAGACCGGGGCGAGCATGGAGAAGACCTCGTCAAGGCGCAGCGGGACCGGGTTGTGGGCGTTGCCCACGAAGCCAGTGACGCCGGGGGTGTGGCGAACGGCGCCCCAGGAAGCGTCGGTCAGGTCCATGCGGACCAGGACGTAACCGGGGATGCGGACGCGGTTGATCACCTTGCGCTGGGCGTTCTTGATCTCGACGACTTCTTCCATCGGGACCTGGATTTCGAAGATGTAATCTTCCATGTCCAGCGTCTGGATGCGGGTCTCAAGGTTGGCCTTCACGCGGTTTTCGTAACCGGCGTAAGAGTGGATGACGTACCAGTCACCCTCCTGGCGGCGCAGCTTGGCCTTGAATTCCTCTGCCGGATCGGCGGGGGCTGCAGCAGCGGCCGCCTCCAGCGAGACATCGGCAGCGTCCTCATCGGACTCWGCGTCTACGTCGTCGGCCTCGTCATCAGACTCAGCGTCTACGTCAGACTCGAAATCCTCTTCGGAATCATCGACGTCGGCAGATTCGGGCGCAGCAGAGTCAGCCTCCGACTCTTCCGCAGCCTCAGCCGCGGCGTCGTCCGTGCTTTCAGCGGGCCCATCCAGCTCAGCCTCGTTTACCTCAAGCTCCTGCTCAGACACTTGGTCTCCTGCTTCCTCATTGCCTAACATGCCTATTTAAATGGCTCAATTCCGCAAACCCCACAAAATTCCTGAACTTCGTGGAATTTCACGCGGTTTGCGGACAGATCCGCTTAGCGGTCCGTAGCGCCTGACCCACCGAAGACCCAACTCACTCCCGTGCCGAAGGCAAGGTCCAGCAGGGTGACGATGAGCATCATGATGGCCACGAACACCAGCACCACAAGCGTGTAATTGATCAGTTCCTTGCGGGTCGGGGCAACGACCTTCTTCAGTTCGCCGATAACCTGGCGGATGAAGAGTGCAATTCGGGCAAAGAAGCCGGCATCGGCTTTCTTGGCAGGACGGCCCTTTGAGCTGCTAGCAGCCGTTTCGGTCACCTGGTCCTCACTCACCTTGCAAAGTCGTTTGACCCGGCTCTGATCAGAGCCATGGTTGCTGCGCTTGCCCCGGCGTTTCCGCCGGAACAGCTTGCGCAGGGCAGACAGGACTCGAACCTGCAACCTGCGGTTTTGGAGACCGCTGCGCTACCAATTGCGCCACTACCCTATGGATCGAATCCATGTTTCAGGCCGCACTTCAGCCTGTGGTGCTTTTCAACACCGGTGAACCAGTCTACGCAAGAACTTCGCGATAGTCGAACCGGACTAATTCCGGGCCTTCCAGCCGCTTATGAATCAATGTGAGCAGCATTATCAGTCACATTGTCCAGCAGGCGCCCGGGAGCTCCGCAGAACAGCATAAGGTAGTTTACGTCGAATCCCATCATCCAGCCCACGAGCTGCCTGCGAAGAACGGTACATAGATGTCTGCCGGAACACCTGCCGCCCGCATTTCACAACGAATCTCCGCTATTGCCGAGTCCGCCACCCTTGCCGTTGACGCCAAGGCCAAGGCACTGAAGGCCGCGGGGCGCCCCGTGATCGGTTTCGGTGCCGGCGAACCCGATTTCCCCACCCCGGACTACATCGTCAAGGCAGCAATTGAGGCTGCTGCCCAGCCGAAGTACCACCGCTACTCCCCCGCTGCCGGGCTTCCTGAGTTGAAAAAGGCCATCGCCGATAAGACCCTCCGGGACTCCGGCTACAAAGTGGACCCATCGCAGGTCCTGGTGACCAATGGTGGCAAGCAGGCTGTCTACAACACCTTCGCCACCTTGGTTGACCCGGGCGACGAAGTCATCRTCCCCACGCCCTTCTGGACCACTTATCCGGAAGCCATCCGTCTCGCAGGGGGCGTTCCGGTGGAGGTATTCGCCGGACCCGAGCAGGGCTACCTCGTCACCATCGAGCAGTTGGAAGCCGCGCTGACGGACAAGACCAAGATCCTGCTGTTCGTCTCCCCGTCCAACCCGACCGGCGCTGTATACAGCCCGGAGCAGGTTGCGGAGATCGGAAAGTGGGCTGCTTCCAAGGGCCTGTGGGTTGTCACGGATGAAATCTACGAGCACCTGACCTATGACGGCGTGGAGTTCACCTCCATCGCCACCGCGGCGCCGGAGCTTGGCGACAAAGTCGTCATCCTCAACGGCGTGGCCAAGACCTACGCCATGACCGGTTGGCGCGTGGGTTGGATGATCGGTCCGGCCGATGTCATCAAGGCCGCCACCAACCTCCAGTCGCACGCGACGTCCAACGTCTCGAACATCATGCAGGTCGCCGCTGCCGCTGCCCTCACGGGTCCGCTGACCGCCGTCGACGAAATGAAGGTCGCCTTCGACCGCCGCCGCAAGGCGATCGTCGCCGGCCTGAACGCGATTGACGGCGTGGAATGCCCGACGCCGACCGGCGCCTTCTACGTGTACGCCGACGTCCGCGGACTGCTGGGTAAGGAATTCGAAACCTCCCACGGCCCGGTGCGTCCGAGCACGTCGGCAGAACTTGCCACGCTCATCCTGGATGAGGTTGAGGTTGCCATCGTTCCCGGTGAAGCATTCGGCCCCTCCGGTTACGTCCGCCTGTCCTATGCTCTCGGAGACGACGACCTCGCCGAGGGTGTCCGCCGGATCCAGGAATTCCTGGGCAGGGCGAAATAGCTCCGGGACAGTAGCGCTTCAAGATTGCCAGAAACGCTTCAGGGTTGAATGCTCCCGCACCAATGTTTGGTGCGGGAGCATTTCCGTTTAGGCGTTTGGATGTGCGAGAGCATCCGTCCAAAAGCCGGCGGATGTGCGAGAGGAACCGTCCAAAGGCCGGCGGATGTGCGAGAGGAACCGGCAGAAAGTGGCGGGATGTGGGAGAAGGTCAGAGGAGGCGGCGCTCGGCGGCCCACTTGGTGAGTTCGTGGCGGCTGGAGAGCTGCAGTTTCCGGAGCACGGCGGACACATGCGTCTCCACGGTCTTGATGGAAATGAACAATTCCTTGGCCACTTCCTTGTAGCTGTATCCGCGGGCGATGAGTCGCATCACTTCCAGCTCACGCGCCGAGAGGCGGTCCAATTCGTCGTCCGCGATGTCCGCCGGTGCCGTACCAAAGGCGTCCAACACGAACCCAGCAAGCCGGGGTGAGAAGACGGCGTCGCCATCGGCCACGCGGATCACGGCATCGGAAATCCCGGCACCGGAAATCGTCTTGGTGACGTAGCCTCGGGCACCAGCCCGGATCACTGCCACCACGTCCTCGGCTGCGTCTGAAACACTGAGTGCCAGGAAGCTGGTGGTGCCCAGGAGCGCAGCGGACCCCGCAATGACCTCGCGCCCTCCGCCGCCAAGGCCGCCAGGAAGGTGGACGTCCAGGAGGACAACCTCGGGCCGGGTTTCCGCAATGACAGCGATGGCCTCCTCGACTGTGCCCGCCTCGCCCACGACGTCCATGCGGTGATCGAGATCCGACTTCAGCCCGGAACGGAAGATCGTGTGGTCATCGACGATCACCACACGTACAGTGCGCGGCTCACCGCTTCGGGAAGTGTTGCTCATTGCCGTGGTTCTCCATTCCGTACTTCACGGTTCCGTATGTCAGTAGTGCGCACATCCCCAGTCCGCTCCCCGGTACGCACATCTCCAGTGCGCGTATCGCCGCCATCGGCGTTGAGCGAAGGGAGGGCCAGCCGCACTTCGGTTCCGTCCCTGCTGCTGTTGATGGTTGCCGCGCCTCCGTGACGCTTCATGCGGCCGATAATTGATTCCTTGACGCCCAGCCTGTCGTCGGGGACCGCATCAAGGTCAAATCCCGGACCGCGGTCCTTGATGAAGACCTCGGTGCTGCCTGCCGTGCTCTCCATGTAGACGGATACTGTTCCGCCAGCGTGCCGGGCCGCATTGAGCATGGCTTCCCTGGCTGCCTGGACCAGTGCCTCGTGCCTGTCCGTCATGTCGGCGTCGCCCACGGTTACCACCTCCACGGCCTGGCCGTGGGCATCCTCGACTTCGGCGGCCACGGCTTTGATCCGCTCGGCCAGCAGCCCGGCATCCTTGGCGGCATCAGTGAAGAGCCAGGACCGAAGTTCACGTTCCTGGGCCCTCGCCAACCGGACAACATCCTGCTCGGAGCCTGCCCGGCGCTGGATCAGAGCAAGAGTCTGCAACACCGAATCGTGCAGGTGGGCTGCGATCTCCGCGCGCTCGGTTTCCCGTACACGCCCCGCCCGTTCAGTCTCGAGGTCCTTCCAGAACTTCAGTCCCCACGGCAGCAGGACCAAGGCAACGCCGCCGAGGACAGCAACGGACGCCAGGAGCGCCAGCCAGGTCTGCTCCCAGGATCCCGATCCGGACACCATGACCAGCACCCCGGCCACCACCAACGCAAGGCCAGCAGCCAGGCGGACCCAGCCACCCGCCTGGTCGGCCTTGGTCTTGTCCACCAAGCCGGCCCTGCGCGTCTCGTCGAGTTGCATCCATGCGATCGCCGCGCCGCCCAAGATGGCAGCTGCGGGAATCAGCGTTCCCAAGGGCACATCGACGCCGAACTGGCGCGCGATCAAGATCGCGGCGACAAGGAGCAGGCCGGCTCCGAGCAGGATCTCCTTGCCGTACTGGATCCGCCGAAAGTTAAACCGGGATACAGGTAACGCCCGGCTTCCCGGTTCGGCCCAACCGCCGGCCGGAGCTGCCGTGCTGCCAGTAGTGGTCCAATCGAACGGTGGGCGCCCAGGCAGTGGACCCACGCCAGTTGCGGTATCCCGTACCGGAACGTTTCCACTCACCGCTGGAGTGCCGGCCACCGCTGGTGCGGGTCCGGCGTCGGGCGCTTTGGGCGCATGCTGCACCGCAGCGACGTCAGGCGGAAGGCTGACTGCAGGAGCAATAGGCGACGCCGGCCGGCGGGCATTGCGGCGCGCGCTCTCATCCGCGGTGGGAACCATGGTCCAGAGCCAGGCGTAGAAGGCCAGTCCCGCTCCACCGGCGAAGCAGGCAAGGACCATGCCCAGCCGAACGTACTTCACGGGCCAGCCCAAATGGTCGGCCAATCCGCTGCAGACGCCGGCGATCATGCGGTCGCTGCTGCGGACCAGCGGCGGGCGTTGTACAGCGGTTGTCATGTACCAATCCAAACACGGATCAGGGTTGCCCGGACCTGAAACCAGCGTTCTTCGGGGGTCCCTCAGGGATCATTCAGGGTATCCCCCAGTAGAGGGCAGGGTACCCGGGACGGCAGGATCGAAGTATGAACGCGAACAGCATGAACCCAGAGGGATCCGGAACACCTGGCAATGCCGGCACACCCGATCCCGACGCCAACGCCGGCACTTCCGTCGGTTCATCGGCGGGTCCCTCCACCGGCGCCCCCGGGGAACCTTCCCCCCACGCCTATCCTTCCTCCGGTACTGGTCCCGCTGCACCCCCTACTGCACCACAGCAGAACTTCTTCGACTGGATCCGCAGCCAGGGTGTCCGCCGCGGGCCGGACCGCTGGATTGGTGGCGTCTCCAGCGGAGTTGCGCACCGGTTCGGCATCGATCCCCTGATTGTTCGGGGCATCTTCATCGTCCTGGCACTCTTCGCCGGCATTGGCGTCCTCCTCTACGGCCTGGCGTGGGCCTTGCTGCCTGAACCTGACGGCCGCATCCACGTTCAGGAAGCAGCCGCCGGGCGTTGGTCCGGTGGCATGACAGGCGCATTGATCACCACGATCATCGGCCTGCCCGGCCTGGGTCGGGGATTCTGGGGCTGGGGCTGGAACGGCCTTCCGGGCGTGCTGTGGACGCTCTTCTGGGTGGGCGGCGTCATCTACCTCATCTACTACCTGGTACAACGCAACAAAGGACCGAAGGCAACCCGGCCCATGAGCCAGCAGAACTTCGCCGCCACTTCTTACGGAACGGGCACTTCCTACGCAACGGGCACCGCCTACGGAGCCCCCACGGCCTACGGAACCCCAGCAGCCACCGGGACAAGCCCTATTGCCGGGACCAGCACTCCTACCGGTACCAACAGCGGCGTGCCGGTGTACGGTCAAGGCCAGCCGGGCACAAAGCCGCAGGATCGTGCGGCTGGCCCCTACGAGCCATCAGGTCCGCGGCCTCCCTACGGCCCCACGCCTCCCTACGGCCCCACTCCTCCGCAGGGCGGCCAGCCTTTTAGCGGCCAGCCCCACAACGGTGAACCCAAGCCGCCGCGCGCCAGGCGCAAGGGTCCCGGGCCAGCGATAGTAGCGGTTACTGCGGGTGTGGCACTGCTGGTTGGCGGCACCTTGAAAGCGCTGGACGCCGGCAACATCATCGAGCTCGGCAACGCAGCCAACGCCGTCGTGTGGGCAACGGGCGCAGCCGTACTGGGTTTGGGCATCCTCTTTGCAGGCTTGCGGGGACGGACCTCCGGTTTCCTCGGTTTCCTGGCAGTAGTGGCCCTGATCATCGGTGGAATCTTCAACGTTGTCCCACGGAATGGTGATCGCTTCACCTTCCATGACGTGGACTGGGCACCGCTAAGTATCGAGCAGGCCCGGCAGGGCGTCGACGTCACCGGCGGCAAGGGAACAGTGAACTTGGACGACCTGGACCTGACACCTCCGCTGACCACCGAAATCGTGGTCCCCGTGGACGCCACCTTCAGCAACGTCACCGTCATCATCCCGAACGACGTGCCCGTGGAGGTCAGGGCCGATATGACCTTCGGCAACCTGAACGAACACGGCACGGATCGCGGCGGCCGGCTCCAGGACGAGCGGACGGTCTACAACGCCGAAAAGCCCGGGGCCAACCTTGTGGTGGAAATCGATGGCACATTCAGCAACGTGACCATCCAGGAAGGAAACTGACATGAGCACGAACGAACCAAGCAAGGCACGCGAAGCAGGGGAAAACAGCAGTGATGCCAAGAACCCGGTGGACACCACTCCGCTCACCAAGGAACCGGCACCCTCACCACGGCTCCAGCCAATACCGCTCACGCCATCGCTTGAGCCCGCCTATCGGGTGGAACGGACCATCGACGACAACGAACCGCAGCAGGCGCGGATCGGCACCGTGGTGTGGGGATTGATTGTGATTGCCCTGGCCGCTTTGTTGGTCATCTCCACCCTTGGTTGGGTGGTGCTGGACGGCACGTATGTACTGATCGGCCTCATGATCGGCGCGGGCGCAGCCCTGGTCATCGGAGGACTCCTCGCCGCCCGCAGGAGTGCGGGCAAATCAAAGACTCCTGCCGAGTAGCTGCCCGCAGATCGAGGCAGGTACTTACGTGACAAAGCAACCACAACAAGGAAGTCTGTAGCCATGGACAAGTTCTTCAGCATCGTCAGGGGCTTCGGCCTGAAGCGTGGACCCCAGCGCTGGTTGGGTGGCGTCTGTGGTGGCATTGCCGCGAAGCTCAGGGTGGATGTGGCATATGTTCGGGTGGCTTTCCTGCTCTTCTGCCTCTTGCCAGGACCAGCGGCGGTGTTCTATATCCTCGCCTGGCTCATCCTGCCGGACCAGAAGAACAGGATCGCGCTGGAGTCATTCATCAGCCAGCGYTCCCGTTAGGCGCGCAACGATCGGCAACTTCGACGTCAGCGACACAAAGCGCCCCGCCGCAGCGGGGCGCTTTCGTTGTTTTCAGAGAGATTTCCAATACCGCACGGCCGGGGTCAAAAGTAACCATTTGTGTCCCACCCCACATCGACGTCTACAATCGTTGGGAGCTCAGCGTGGCGCTCCAGACGTATTCCTCCAAGCCATGAGTGAGCAAACATGAAAATTGGCATTCTTACCAGCGGTGGCGACTGCCCCGGACTCAACGCAGTAATCCGTGGAGCGGTCCTGAAGGGGATCGCAATCCACGGCCAGGAGTTCGTGGGTTTCAAGGACGGCTGGCGCGGCGTTGTGGAAGGTGATGTCATCGACATCCCCCGCACCTTGGTCCGCGGTATCGCCAAGCAGGGCGGCACCATCCTGGGCACCTCACGTACCAACCCGTTTGAAAATGGTGGTGGCCCGGACGTCATCAAGGCCCACATGGAACGCCTGGGCATTGACGCCATCATCGCAATTGGCGGCGAAGGTACTCTGGCGGCAGCAAAACGGCTCACCGATGCCGGACTGAAAATTGTTGGTGTTCCCAAGACCGTGGACAACGACCTCGACGCAACGGACTACACCTTCGGTTTCGATACAGCGGTTGAAATCGCCACCGAAGCAATCGACCGCCTCCGCACCACCGGCGAGTCCCACCACCGCTGCATGATCGCCGAGGTCATGGGCCGACACGTAGGCTGGATCGCCCTGCACGCCGGAATGGCAGCTGGTGCACACGCCATACTTATCCCGGAACAGACGGTCAGCATCGAGCAGATCACCGAATGGGTCCAGGAAGCCCACGACCGTGGCCGCGCGCCGCTGGTGGTGGTAGCAGAGGGCTTCGTTCCGGACCACATGGAATCTCCCCACTCCGAACGCGGACTGGACACTTTTGGCCGTCCCCGCCTGGGTGGAATCGCCGACCAGCTCGCGCCGGAAATCGAAGCACGCACAGGCATAGAGACCCGCGCCACCATTCTTGGCCATATCCAGCGTGGCGGCGTACCAACTGCCTATGACCGCGTCCTTGCAACCCGCCTGGGCATGGCAGCCATCGATTCAGTGGTGGAGGGCCGTTGGGGCACCATGGTGGCCCTGAAGGGCACGGACATCTCCCACGTTGGTTTCGAAGAAGCACTGGGTAAGCTCAAGACTGTTCCCCAGCACCGCTACGACGAAGCGAGTGTGCTCTTCGGCTAGTCGGCTAGGCTGAATCCATGACTCTTGAGCCCACGTCCGCTGCCATTATCCAGCTGGCGTGGGCTCGCCATTTGGGGTTCGACGACGACGCTTTCGCCGCCGCTGCGGCCCGGGCCACCACGTCTGCGCTGGACCCGAGCGACCCCTCAAACCGCATCACCCGCCTCGATGAATCGGCGCGGGCGGTTGTTTTCCTGCGCCTTTTTGGTGCCTCGGCGTTGGTGGGACCACAATGGGTCCTCGACGCAGCCGCTGGAATTCCAGACACCGAACTTGCCCAGCATGTGACGCTGTTGACCCTCACGCGGTCGCACGGTGGACATGGCCTCGGGTCCTCAGCCTTGTTCTTTGCCGATGACCTCCCGCTCAATCAACCCTCCGAAGACCTCACGGTCTCCAGAGGCAATCCGGAGGCGATCGCGCTGGAAGGGCTGTGCCCCCCGGATGACGTCAATGAAGTGGGCCTGCAAGCCCTGGAGCACCGCTTCACCATCATGCATCCCGAAGAAGAGCAGCCCACTCCCGTGGCCTGTGGGGCCTACTCCGAGTGGGAGGGAATCCTGGCCAACATGGGCGTCCTGGTAGCACCGCCCTGGCGCCGGCGGGGCCTGGGAACGCTGGCTGCATCGATTGCTGCCCACGAAGCCCTGGCCGCGGGGCTGACGCTCCAGTGGAAGGCCGATGTCAGCAACAGCAGCGCGCTCGCGATGGCCCGTAGCTTGGGATTCGCCACTGGCGGACTCCATGCGAGCGTGCTGCTCGGCTAAGAAGGAATCGAACCGGCCCAGCTTTGGTCTTGGCAAGCGCTGGTCCTGCCCCTGTCCGGGTCAGGACCAGCCAAGAATGGGCTGGTCCCCGCCGTTTGCCGCGCTACTTCCGGACAGTTTCCTGTGGAGCCTCTTTTGCAGCAGCACCGCCCCATCCTTCAACGGACCTAGGCTTCGCGAAGAACATGGCCACCACTGCCCCGACGAGAATCGCACAGGCGGGCAGCACGATCGACTGGCTCATCGCCGTCGAGAATCCTGCATGCAGCGCTTCTGGCAGGGCACCGTTCATGGACGCTTCGTTCGCCGGGGCTCCTGCCGGCGCCGCGGGCAACTCGGCCGCAAGCCGGGCCTGGATCAGGGCGGCAATGGCCGCCGATCCAAGGACTGCCCCAATCTGGCGGGTGGTGTTGAACACGCCCGAACCGGCGCCGGCTTGGCGTGGCTCGAGGTTGCGCGTTGTCGCATTGGATACCGGCCCCCAAATGAAGCCATTGGCAACACCCTGCAGGGCGCTGGGAAGCAGGAACATCCAAATGGGAGTGTCCGGGCGCAGAAGTGAAGCCGTCCAGAAGAGAGCTCCTGCCAGGCAAACCAGGCCAAAGGATGCGAACCAGCGCGGGTTGGCCCGGTCGATCAGCTTGCCCACGAAGGGTGCCAGACCGCCGGAGATCACTGCCATGGGAATCATGAGCAGCGCTGATTGGGTGGGGGTCAGGCCCCGCACCACCTGGTAGTAGAAGATGGTCGGCAGCGGGAACGCCGTCACTGTGAAGCCGACAACCATGATGGTGGTGTTGCCCAGGGAGAAATTGCGGTCCTTGAACAAAGCAAGCGGCAGCAGCGGTTCCCCGCCTCGCCTGCCCAGTAGCCACTGCCAGAAGACGAAGAGCACCAGGACGACGAGCCCTGCGATGATCAAGCCCCACACGGTGACGGCGCCGGTGACCGTTCCCCACTTGTAGGTTTGGCCCTCCTGGATGCCGAAGACCAAAAGAAACATACCGACGGCGGAGAGCACCACGCCCGCGACGTCGAATGAATGGCTGTGCGTAGTCAGCTTTGGAACGAAACGCGTGACCATGACGAAAGCGACAATTCCAATAGGGACGTTGACGAAGAAGATCCACTCCCACCCCAGTCCGTCCACCAGCACACCGCCCAGAATAGGGCCTACGAGAACAGCCATGCCGGCTGTCGCTCCCCAGAGTCCCATGGCGGCGCCCCGACGGTCCGGAGGAAAAATACGTGTGATGACTGCCATGGTCTGGGGCGTCATCATGGCCGCGCCGAGTCCTTGGACTGCGCGGGCGGCGATCAGCATGGTGACGTCGCTGGAGAGGCCGCACCACAGCGAAGCCAAGGTGAAGACCACCAGGCCGATCAAGTACAGGTTCTTCGGCCCGAAACGGTCACCCAACCTGCCGGTGATGAGAAGGGGCACTGCATACGCCAGGAGGTACGCGCTGGTAACCCAGATGACGGCGTTGATATCGGTGTTGAGGCCCTGCATGATCCGCGGATTCGCGACCGACACAATGGTGGTGTCGATAAGGATCATGAAGAAGCCTATGACGAGTGACCATAGCGCGGGCCACGGCTTAGCTACGTTTTCCAAGGGATTCCTTCGGCTGGTGTGAAAGTTCGGATGGAGTTGGCTCCGGTTCGTCCCAGGGCAGGATTCCGCTGCCCAACTCCTCGAGGAGGCCCCGGATCCACGCGATCTCCGTGCGACGTAATGCTTGTTGGTAGGTGATGTCGAGCCAGTACTTGCGGTCAAGGCCCTTCGCCCTGACCACTGTTTCCGCGCTGACGAGGAAGTCGAGGTCGGCGCCGAGTGCTCCGAGCCGCTGTTCAAGGAGGCCTGCCACCACCTCCTTGGGGAGGTGGTGCGCTTCAGCAATGGCGTGCGGAAACACCGGGTAGTCATTGACGGGCGTGGAGAGCATGGCTTTAACTCCCGCGTCCAAGGCATCATGACCGGCCAGGGTGATGCGGTAGGTGGTGCGTTCAGGACGGTTGCCTTCGCGCTCCGTTCCGGTAGCCTCAACCAGTCCGTTAGCCTCCAAACGGCCCACTGCGTGGTAAAGCGTGCCCGGCCGGACCTTAACGAGCCGATCCTCATGACGGGCCATCAGTACTTGAAACATCTCGTAAGGATGCATGGGCTTTTCAGCCAGGAGCGCCAAGGATGCCACGCCAAGAGGCGTTAAGTCAGCAGCTTTCGGCACGGCAGAAACCTTTCTCACATATATTCCACTACAACTATTCCACGTGGAATATATAGACGCAAGAAAGCCCGGCTGCCGAAGCAACCGGGCTTCTCCGAACCGTTCACGCCTTAGCCGAGAAGGGCCAATATTTCGGTCCGGGCAAACATACTGGCCGCTTCGCGCGCGGTGGGAGTTCCGGCGTCGGGGTCTGCTCCTGCGTCCAGCAGCGCCCGGGCGACGCCTGTGTATCCCTTGAATACCGCCCCGGCAAGCGGGGTCTGACCACGGTCATTGGGGGTATTCACATCAGCGCCGTGGTGCAGAATCAACTGCACGGTTTCCTCATGCCCGTGGTAGGCAGCAAGCATCAACAGGGAATCACCGGACGCGTTGGTGAGCGTGGCTGGGGCACCGGCGTTCAGGTAGCTCCGCAGCATCTCGGTGTTGCCTTCGCGGGCGGCATCGAAGAGCGTGTGGGCCAAGGCAACCGCTTCGTCGTCAGCGCCCGTGTCGGTGTCGGCGGAGTCGGCTTCGGGTCCGGTGCTGTGACTCGGTTGGCTCATCGGTGGGGTCCCTTCAGGAATCCGGTTTGGCGCCCGACGACCTGGCCGGCGTCGGGGGCGACGATCACTTCCTGGGCTGCGATATAAGGCTCCTCGCCGTCCATGACTGTCAAGGTTTCATCCGCCGGAACGGAGCGCTTGATGACTGCCAAAGCCACAGGGCCCATCTCGAAGTGCTGCGCCACAGATGTCAGAGTACCCACCTTGCGCTCCCCCGCAAATACAACACTGCCAACGGCCGGGAGCGTGTGCTGCGAGCCGTCCAACTGCAGGAAGACGAGGCGCCGCGGCGGATGGCCGAGATTGTGAACGCGTGCGATGGTCTCCTGGCCCTTGTAGCAGCCCTTGCTCAGGTGGACGGAAGTGCGAATAAGGTCCAGCTCATGAGGGATGGTCCTATCATCGGTCTCCGCACCGAGACGCGGCCGCCATGCGGCAATCCGCAGGGCGTCGGCCGCCATGGCACCAGCCAGGGGCAAGCCATCGACCACGGATTCAAAGTCTGCCGCCGGGACGAGATATTCGAACCAGGGGCGTTCGAGCCCAGGGTGAGACTCCTCCGGGACAGTGCTGTAGGAATAGCCGCCCGGGCCTACATGCGGCCACGGATCTTCCCAAACCAAGTAACCGCCCAGCTTCTCCACGGGCTTCGTGGAACCAAGGACAGCCCATTCCCCGGAGACATCCGTAATCTCCACGCGCAGCATGAACTTCATCTTGTTCAACCACTCGGACAAAGGTTGGGCCTCTGCAGCCTCGACGATCAGCCAGGTGGTTTCGCCGTCGTCAATAACCCGGGCATCGAACTCGATGCGACCCTGGACACTGAGCAACAATAATTCGCTGCCTACCCGCGGCTGGAGGTTGGTCACTTGCTGCGAAGAAAGCGTGTTGAGCCAGCTGAGGCGGTCCGGTCCGGACACGGTCACCACGCCGCGGTGCGAAAGATCCACGACGGCGGTACCGGTTGCCAGGGCGCGTTGCTCCCGCAGCGGCTCGCCGTAATGGGCCGCGACGCCGGCATCCAGGCCGGTGTCTTCGACAGCGCCAGGGCGCGACAACAGGGGGCTCTTGTAAGTCATATGTAGTAGAAGTCCTTGCGGCTCAGTGGTATTCCGGAACTCGGTGGTATTCCGGAATCAGCGGTATTCCGGGTTCTCGAAATCGAATCGTGTGCCGGCTTTCCATTCCTGCGGAAGGTTGCCATAGGCAGGGATGCCACCTGCATCCCTGAGGAGGCGGGCCAGGTGCATCAAGTTCCAGGACATGAACGTGGTGTTCCTGTTGGTAAAGTCACTCTCCGGACCACCGGACCCTTCGTCCAGGTAGCTGGGCCCTGGGCCGACGGGGCCGATCCAGCCGGCGTCGGCCTGCGGCGGGATAGTGAAGCCTACGTGTTGGAGGCTGTACAGGACGTTCATGGAACAGTGCTTGATGCCATCTTCATTGCCGGTGATGAGGCACCCACCCACTTTCGGGTAGAACGCCCACTGGCCCTTGTCAGTGAGTTCGCCCGAGTGTGCGTACAGACGCTCAATGAGCTTCTTGGTCTGGGAAGAGTTATCGCCCAGCCAGATGGGACCTGCCACCACCACGATGTCGGCCTCAGCGACCAACGGATAGATCTCAGGCCATTCATCGGTTTTCCAGCCGTGCTCCCGCATGTCCGGGTAGACGCCGGTGGCGATATCGTGGTCAACGGTACGGATGAGGCTGGTAGTGACGCCCTGCTTTTCCATGATGTCGCGGCTGATCCGAATCAACCCATCGGTGTTGCTGAGCTGCGGCGAGGGTTTCAAGGTGCCGTTGAAGAACACGGCCTTGAGTCCCTCGTAGCCTCCCGGCTTGAGGTGGTTATTCACTATCTGCTCCTTTGCTCGTTGCGTGTGGAACGTTCAGTGACACCTCGTGCCGGGCGTCAGGAAACCCTGTGGAGGAATGCAGAAGCGTGTGCTTCCAGTGCCTTGCCGTTGGCGGCAACGTCCCAGCGCCACAGGAGATTGCCGTCCACCAGGCCAAAGATCCGTGTTGCTGCGGTGTACTCCTTGGAGTGACTGCCGCGCATCACCATATCGGTGGTGAGCTGGATCTGCGGCCCTTTGATCTGGCCGTAGTAGAGTTCGGTGATTCCGCCGGGGTGGGCAATCGACACGGAGATATCGAAGCCGCCTTCTTTGTTCCGGCGTTCTTCGACCTCATCGGCGGTCTTGAGCACAGGCACAATGTCCGCCGGAACAAGCCCCGGACCACCGTCGCCCTCCTGGAGCTTGCGTTCCAAGGCCCAGAACCCGGTTTCAACGGTCAGCGGGCGCAACTTTGTGCCGGCGTCGTCGCTGATCCAGGTCTCGGCCCTGTACTGCAGGTACGGCAAACCGTTATGGGTGAAGGAAACGTGCTGGACGAAATGCTCCGAATCCTCATCACCACTGCCGAGCCGGCCGCGGCCTTCCCACTCACCAATGAGCCAGGAAAGCGGGACAAGTTCAGGCGTCAGGTCTGTTGGAATCTCAATAGGCACAACGACTACCTCTTTTGGACTGCAGGATCAGAAGACTCTACTTCTGGCCCTTGAAAAGGCGGTAAACAACGAAACCCGCAAACCACGCCATGGCAATGCTTGCCAGGCCAAGGAGAACGAGGAAGAAGATTTCAAATGCGAGTACAGACATGATGCAATCCTAACCGTTAGTAGATGAGTAGTTTGTCTATGAAGTAGGCCAAGGCTCCGACAGCCCAAACCGGTGCCACACCCATTCCCACTGCGGCGGGAATATTGAGCCGCCCGCGCCTGAGAGTGGTCATGCGCCGGAAGCAAACGAGGACCGACCCGACCACGACGCCCACCAGGGCAGCAGGCAGGACGGCGATATCGGAAAAAACAAGTCCGGCCAAAGGGCCCATAAGACCGGCCATGACGATGCCAAGGGGAGCCACGATCCGGTCCGGCCATCGAATGACACCTACCAGGAGTGCCACCGCCGCACTCAGCCCGGCAACGAGGACCATTTCCTTGACGCCGTTGAACCGGGCGCCCGCAATCCATCCTGCACCCAGGCAATTCAGCAGGACGCCGGCACAACAGCCGAGCGTGGATTCCAGGCGCTGTGCCTGTCCCGTTCCCCGCACGAGCTGGATGATGAACACGGCCATGACCCCCAAGGCAATGAACGCGGGGGTACCATCCAGGAATCCGGGAGCGGGCATGTAAGCTGCCGTCACTGCGGACCCGGCACCGGCCAAGGCAATGACGGAGGCCAGGGTCTTCTTGGCCGGGACTGCAAGGAAATGCGGCCAACCAAGCCCTACAGCCGCGGACGCCACAATGCCAACGCCCACCATGGCTTCCCGGGAAACGAAGGTGCTGGCCACGATGGCTGCGAGCGCCACGAGTCCGAATACCCCGATGCTCCAAGACTTCACTGTGTGCCCGACCTCAATTCGATGCGCCTTACGACCTCCCGACAATCCTGCCTTATGGCGGGCGAATATGTCGTAATTCCGGTGGCAGCCCGTCACGAATCCCTGACTGGCGGGGCTCGGGTGGGTATACTCGGACTTCAACGGCGCACACTGTTTGTCTTCATCCCGTTACAACGGGCAAAGGCTTGCCAGCTGCCGTGACCGGCCGGTGAAACTCCGGTTTCGACGCCCGATGATGCGCGTACAGCCCATTGGAGGAACTATGTCGCACATCCTGCTCCTGACGAACAGCACCGGCTCTTCGGTGGACATTCTGCCTGCCCTTGAGCTGCTCAACCACCGCGTTCACATTCTCCCGGCAGAACCGACCGCGCTGCTCGAAACCGATCCCACGGACATCGTGTTCCTGGATGCCCGCAAGGACTTGGTGGGGGCACGCTCCCTAACGCAACTGCTGAAGGCCACCGGACTTAGCGCCCCGCTCATGCTGATTCTTACCGAGGGCGGCATGGCTGCCGTTTCCTCTGCATGGTCAGTGGATGACATCGTGCTGGACTCTGCAGGCCCTGCTGAGGTCGAGGCCAGAATCCGTCTGGCCATGGCCCGGGCTGTACCAGGCGAAGAGGAAACCCAGACGGAGATCCGTGCTGCCGGCGTCGTTATTGACGAAGCGAGCTATACCGCCCGGGTCAGCGGCCAACCCCTGAACCTGACGTTCAAGGAATTCGAGCTCCTCAAGTACCTCGCCCAGCACCCGGGACGCGTGTTTACCCGCCAGCAGCTGCTGACCGAAGTCTGGGGCTACGACTACTACGGTGGCACCCGCACCGTAGACGTGCACATCCGACGCCTCCGCGCCAAGCTCGGTGTTGACCACGAGAATCTCATCAGCACGGTCCGCAACGTCGGTTATCGCCTGACGCTGGTCAGGCTCCCGGACGACGAACTCTCGGAAGCGTAAACCGCCTGTCGACTATATAGACGAAAAAGAAGAGGCCAGGATTCACATGAATCCTGGCCTCTTCCAATTTCCGTGGAGGACATACGGGTCGAACGTATCGAGGCCACCCCACTGGTGGATCCCCCCTGTGTTGACTACGCGGATAAACCGCAAAGCCGAACGAGATAACGAGACTACAGGCGTTTCAGGGGGACTTCAAATTA
This sequence comes from Paenarthrobacter sp. RAF54_2, assembly GCF_052113945.1. Taxonomy (NCBI): domain Bacteria; kingdom Bacillati; phylum Actinomycetota; class Actinomycetes; order Micrococcales; family Micrococcaceae; genus Paenarthrobacter; species Paenarthrobacter sp. RAF54_2. The sequence continues at coordinate 50,671 of NZ_JBFRDV010000007.1, read as the reverse complement.
CAGTGCTTGCCCGGGACGTATAGCCTTGCATCATGAGTCACGCGCACCCCGAGAACTGGCCAGTACTGCTCGTCACCGGCGCCCTCGATCCCGAACTCCTCAAGGACTTCAGGACCCTCGCAGCGGCCGCTGAGGAATCCGACGGCAACCCTCCCCTGTCCGAACAGACACTGGTGATGCTGCGTGGCGCCGATGCCGGGGATCACTCTGTCTTGTCGCTTGCCCTTTACGCCCCGGACGAGGATTCAGATCCGGCCACTGGAGAAGATCTGGCGGGAATCGCCGTCGTCGTAGAAGCCCCCGGCCCGTCAGGAACAACGGGTGTCCTTGAACTGGCTGTCCACCCGAGCTACCGCAATCAGGGCGTGGCGGGCCGCCTGCTGGAGGCGCTGGAGGGCAAACGCGGTTTTGACGGGTTGAGCGCTTGGTCCCATGGCAACCATGAGGGCGCGGCGGAGCTGGCCACGCGCTTCGGCTACGGTCCTGTGCGGGAGCTGTGGAAAATGCGGCTGATGTCCTCCACGTCCGCACTGCCCGACGTCGGTCTTCCGAACGGAGTCTCACTGCGCACCTTCGTGCCGGGACAGGACGAGGAAGCCTGGCTTTCGGCCAACCGCGAGACATTCTCGCATCATCCCGAGCAGGGTTCGATGACACGGGCCGATCTTGAGGCCCGCAAGGCCGAAGATTGGTTTGATCCGGCAGGCTTCCTTCTGGCCGTCAATGATGAAGGCGAACTGCTGGGATACCACTGGACCAAGGTTCACCCACGCCAGGGACCGCATCCCGCCATCGGCGAGGTTTACGTGGTGGGTGTCACGCCCGAAGCGCAGGGCCTGGGCTTGGGCAAGGCACTCACCGTGGCCGGAATCAGGTATCTGCAGGACAAGGACCTGCACGCCGTCATGCTCTATGTCGATGCCGACAACAAGGCCGCCGTGTCCCTATATCAGAAGCTTGGCTTCGTCCGCTGGGACACCGATGTGATGTATGGACCTTTAACCAAGAATTAACCTCAGCATCCCGCTGCAAGGAAAGCCCGGGACTTCTTGGATTCGGGCACTGGAATTGCTTGTAATGTGGGAGGAAACCCCAGTCCTGAGCTTAGGAGAACCCCCATGCAGCCGGACCCCGTCGGCACCGCCGGATCCACTTCGAAGGGCGCCACACTGCCCCCACGCTTCGGATCATCGGAAGTCCCGGCTTCACGAGCCACCCAGGACCGCATTGACATCCCGGAATTTGCGCCGAGCCTGGAACCCGAAGGCGACATCTCGCCTGACCGTTTCCTGGATCGTGAGCTCAGCTGGCTGGCATTCAACTCCCGCGTTTTGGAGCTCGCAGAGGATCCGGACCTCTTCCTCCTGGAACGCGTGAATTTCCTGTCGATCTTTGCCTCCAACCTCGACGAATTCTTCATGGTCCGCGTTGCCGGTTTGAAGCGGCGCATCGCCACCGGACTTGCTGTTCCCTCCCCTGCGGGTCTGAGCCCCATCGAGGTGCTGGAGCAGATCGGCGAGGAGGCACACAAGCTACAGGAACGCCACGCGCGTGTCTTCGCCGAGCAGATCCGTCCTGCCTTGGCCTACGAGCACATCCACATCATGCATTGGAATGAATTGGATGAAGATGCCCGTCACCGCATCAGCATCATGTTCCAGGAGAAGGTCTTCCCGATCCTGACGCCCCTGGCCGTGGATCCCGCGCACCCCTTCCCCTACATTTCCGGCCTCTCGCTGAACCTTGCGGTGATTGTCAGCAACCCCATCAGCGACAAAGAACTCTTCGCCCGTGTGAAGGTTCCGGACCAGCTGCCGCGCCTGATCTCCGTTGATGGACCGCGCGCAGGTGCCATTCCTGGCCGCGTTGCCCGCTTCATCGCTTTGGAAGAAGTCATCGCAGTCCACCTGGACAAGCTCTTCCCCGGCATGGAAGTCCTTGAGCACCACACCTTCCGCGTCACCCGCAACGAGGACCTCGAGGTAGAAGAAGACGACGCCGAGAACCTCCTCCAGGCGTTGGAGAAGGAACTCCTGCGCCGCCGTTTCGGTCCTCCTGTGCGCCTCGAAGTCACCACGGACATCAACCCGAACATCAAGGCCCTGCTTATCCGGGAACTCGGCGTGGAAGAGTCCGAGGTTTACTCCGTACCCGCACCCCTGGACCTCCGTGGTCTCTCTGCGATCAGCGCCATTGACCGCCCCGATCTCCACTACCCCAAGCATGTTCCGCACACGTCCCGGTATCTCAACGAATCCGAAACGTCCAAGGCGGCCAACGTGTTTGCCGCCATGCGCCGCCGCGACATCCTGCTCCACCACCCGTACGACTCGTTCTCCACCTCGGTTCAGGCATTCCTGGAGCAAGCGGCGGCGGACCCCAAGGTCCAGGCCATCAAGCAGACCCTGTACAGGACGTCCGGTGACTCCCCGATCGTTGACGCCTTGATCGACGCCGCCGAGGCCGGCAAGCAGGTTCTGGCGCTGGTGGAGATCAAGGCTCGCTTTGATGAGCAGGCAAACATCTCCTGGGCGCGGAAGCTGGAACAGGCTGGCGTGCACGTTGTGTATGGCATTGTGGGCCTGAAGACCCACTGCAAGTTGTCCCTGGTGGTCCGGCAGGAAGTGGACGGCCTGCGCCGCTATTGCCACATCGGTACGGGCAACTACCACCCGCGGACGGCACGCTACTACGAGGACCTCGGCTTGCTCACCGCCAACGAGCAAGTGGGCGAAGACCTGTCCAAGCTGTTCAACCAGCTCTCCGGATACGCGCCGAAGTCCACGTTCAAACGCCTGCTCGTGGCGCCGCGCTCCGTACGTGCCGGCCTGATCGAAAGGATCGAAGCGGAGATCCGCAACGCCCGCGCCGGCGTTCCTGCCCGTGTCCAGATCAAGGTCAATTCCATGGTGGACGAAGCCATCATCGACGCCCTCTACCGCGCCTCACAGGCCGGCGTGAGGGTGGACGTGGTGGTCCGTGGGATCTGCTCCCTCCGGCCCGGCGTACCTGGCCTGAGCGAAAACATCACGGTCCGCTCCATCCTCGGCCGATTCCTGGAACACTCCCGCGTCTTTGCTTTTGCCAACGGTGGGGATCCCGTCGTGTACATCGGATCCGCAGACATGATGCACCGCAACCTGGACCGACGTGTTGAGGCACTCGTCCAGTTGGCCAGCAAGGAAGACACCGCAACCGTGGTGGACCTCATGAACCGTTACGTGGACGACGCAACCGCGAGTTGGCACTTGGACAACCAAGGTCACTGGACCAGGCACCACCTTGACGAGGAAGGAAAGCCCCTGCTGGACATGCAGTCCTGGCTCCTTGCTTCCCGGTCACGCCAGCGTGCAGCGGCCCGGCGGTAAGGGAACGAGTTGAAAAGCGATACCCCCGTGGCGGATCAGACGGACCACCCCGGTGAACGGGTGGCCGTTGTTGCGGCCGGTGCCATTCCTTGGCGGATTCAAAAGGGCGCCCTTGAGGTGCTCCTGATCCACAGGCCCCGCTACGACGATTGGTCCTGGCCCAAAGGAAAGCTCGACGACGGCGAAACAGTTCCGCAGTGTGCCGTCCGTGAAGTGCATGAAGAGATCGGCCTTAACAGTTCGCTCGGCGTGCCGTTGCCACCCATTCACTACCACGTCAGTGCTGGCCTGAAAGTTGTGCACTACTGGGCCATGCGGGTCAACGGCGAACAGCTTCGACCCGACGGCAAGGAAGTAGACAGCGTCATGTGGTGCAGCCCGGACAGGGCTGCATCCTTCCTCAGCAACCCCACGGATGTGGAGCCCCTCGAGTACCTCGAGAAGGCCCACATCCGGGGCGAACTCGATACGTGGCCGCTCGTACTGATCCGCCATGCAAAGGCAAAGCCCAGGTCCTCATGGACCAAGGCTGAAGGGGAACGTCCGCTGGCCGCCACCGGGCAACGCCAGGCCGCGGCCGTCCAGCGCCTGTTGGAAGTGTGGAAGCCGCAACGGATAGTTACCAGCCCGTGGACCCGATGCGTAGCAACCATTGCCCCCTACGCAAAGGCAAGCGGAGCGAAGGTAAAGCTGGTTGAAGCCCTCACTGAGCACAACCACAACCGGTCACCCAAGAAAACTGCCGCCACGGTGGAGGCCCTGTTCGATAAGCAGGTGCCAATCGCTCTTTGCACGCATCGCCCGGCGTTGCCCACCGTGTTGAACCAATTAGGCCAGCACATGTCCGCGGCTTTGCGGGGCTTGCTGCCAACGTCCGATCCGTTCCTTTCTCCGGGCGAGGTCATCGTCTGCCACGTGGCCCGTGGCTCTGAGCGGAAGATTGTGTCCGTGGAACAGGTCAAGCCTTTCGACGACTAGCCACACCGCACAGACGTCGCGCCGGGATCGGTGATGAGACACTCATCGATCTACTGAGGGCCCGCATGGTCGAAACCAGTAAGCTGGACTCGTGAGCATCCCCACCCCGTATGAAGACCTCCTGCGCGACGTCATGGCCAACGGCACGCACAAGTCGGACCGCACCGGAACCGGAACGCGAAGCGTCTTCGGCCGCCAATTGCGCTTCGACCTCAGCGAAAGCTTCCCGCTCATCACCACCAAGCGGGTCCACTTCAAATCCGTGGCAGTGGAGCTCCTGTGGTTCCTTCGCGGCGATTCGAACGTGAAGTGGATGCAGGACCAAGGCGTTTCCATCTGGGACGAATGGGCGGATGCGGACGGCGAACTCGGCCCCGTGTACGGTGTGCAGTGGCGCAGCTGGCCCACGCCCGACGGTGGGCACATCGACCAAATCTCCGAGCTCATGGCCAATCTGGCTGCCAACCCGGATTCCCGGCGACACATCGTCTCCGCCTGGAACGTGGCCGAGCTCAAGGACATGGCGCTGCCGCCCTGCCACGCGTTCTTTCAGTTCTACGTAGCCGACGGCAAGTTGTCCTGCCAGCTGTACCAGCGCTCTGCGGACACCTTCCTCGGGGTCCCCTTCAACATCGCCTCCTACGCTTTGCTGACATGCATGGTCGCACAACAATTGGGTCTTCAGCCCGGGGAGTTCGTCTGGACGGGCGGCGACGTCCATATTTACGACAACCACGTGGAGCAGGTCACCGAGCAGCTCGCCCGTGAACCGTACGAGTATCCGCAGCTGAAAATCCTGCGCAAGCCGGACTCCATCTTCGACTACACGCTGGATGACTTTGAAGTTGTTGGCTATCGGCACCACCCCACCATCAAGGCGCCGATCGCGGTATGAGCACTCCTCCATCCGACGCTCCTTCCCAGCTTCCCGGCGTCATCTTCACCCAGGAAACCGCGGCCAAAATGACCGGCATCGGCATGATCTGGGCCCAGACCACATCCGGTGTGATTGGCAAGGACGGCTCCATGCCGTGGCACCTCCCCGAGGACCTCAAGCACTTCAGCCAGCTGACCACGGGACACCCCGTCATCATGGGCCGCAAGACCTGGGAATCGTTCCCGGACAAGTACCGGCCTCTGCCCGGGCGCACCAACATTGTGGTGACCCGCCACCCGGAGTGGGCTTCTACGCCTGAGGCCGAGGGCGCCGTCGTGGTTTCCTCGCTGGACGCAGCCTTGCTGGAATCCCAGTTCGCACCCGGTGGCCAGAAGGTTTGGATCATCGGCGGCGGCCAGATTTTTGAACAGTCGATGGGGATTGCCAACGTTGCCGTCGTCACCATCATCGACGCCGACCTCGACGGCGATACGTTCGCGCCTGAACTCGGCGACGACTGGACCTTTGATACTGCCGCGCCCGCCGAGGGCTGGCTGACGGCCAAGAACGGCACACAATACCGGTTCACCACGTGGCGCCGGACGGAAAGCTAGGAACGCCTGCATGCTGAAGAAACCCGAAACATTGTTCGTGCTGGGATACATGCTGCTGCCGCTTTTCGCGCTGATCTCAGCCATTGTTGGACTGACAATGATTCTTGGCGGCAACCGCATCCTGGGCATCATTGTCTTGATCGTGGTCACGCAGGTCTTCACGTTCGGTGCGTTCTTTGCCTTGCGCAAGCGCAAAGCCGTCCTGCTGCAGGAGCCCGACGCCGGGAGCTAGGCTCTGCGTGCCGGCTTGCCTGCCGCTGTGGGCGAGTGCCGGCGTCGTGCATTGCTTGCGTGACGTAACCAACAGCGGCACTATGCTGCGAAAGTTTAGACTGGGTAAATGACTACAGCAGCTAATCCGTCCGTTGGACTGGTCGGTTGGCGTGGCATGGTCGGCTCCGTCCTGATGCAACGTATGCAGGACGAGAACGACTTCGCCAACATCAACCCGGTATTTTTCTCCACCTCGAACGCAGGAGGTGCCGCCCCTTCCTTTGCTGACGGGGCTGGCAAGCTCGAGGACGCGTTCGATATTGAGACGCTTGCCAAGCTGCCGATTATTGTTACCGCCCAAGGTGGCGACTACACCAAACAGGTTCACGGCGAACTTCGCAACCGCGGCTGGGACGGCCTCTGGATCGATGCTGCCTCCACCCTGCGCATGAACGATGACTCGATCATCGTGCTGGACCCCATCAACCGCGACGTCATCGACGCCGGCCTGTCCGGCGGCGTGAAGGACTACATCGGCGGCAACTGTACGGTTTCCTGCATGCTCATGGGCCTTGGCGGACTGTTCAAGAACAACCTGGTCGAATGGGGCACCTCCATGACGTACCAGGCTGCCTCCGGTGGCGGCGCCCGCCACATGCGCGAGCTCCTGAACCAGTTCGGCACCCTCAACAACGAGGTAAGCAGCGAACTGCAGGATCCGGCCTCGGCCATCCTGGAGATCGACCACAAGGTCCTCGCCGCTCAGCGCACCGGCGTTGACGCCACCCAGTTTGGCGTTCCGCTGGCCGGCTCACTGATTCCCTGGATCGACGCCGACCTCGGCAACGGCCAGTCCAAGGAAGAGTGGAAGGCTGGAGTGGAGACCAACAAGATCCTCGGAACGGGCAAAGGCACCGCGGGCAAGGATCACATCGCCATGGACGGCCTGTGCATCCGCATCGGCGCCATGCGTTCCCACTCCCAGGCCCTCACGCTCAAGCTGCGCGAAGACCTGTCCGTCACGGAGATCGAGAACCTCCTGGCCAAGGACAACGAGTGGGCCAAGGTTGTTCCGAACACCAAGGAAGCCTCCATGGCAGACCTGACTCCTGTGGCTGCCTCCGGCACCCTGGACATTCCCGTTGGCCGTATCCGCAAGCTCGAAATGGGCCCGGAGTACATCAGCGCCTTCACCGTTGGCGACCAGCTCCTCTGGGGTGCAGCTGAGCCGCTGCGCCGCATGCTGAACATCGTCACGGGCAAGCTCTAGGCCCTTTCCGGCGTCCCGTCCCTACCTCGTCTCCGCTATTTTGTCGTCAACCCGCTGTTCCGCTGCTGCCCAGCAACGGAACAGCGGGTTTTCTACGTTCTACCCGTAGGTCCAGCGCCTCCCTGAGCTTCCGGTCCACGTCCCAAGGCCGGCTGAGATCGTCCCATTCGATGCGGACCACTTTCCACCCCTGGGCCTGGAGTGCCTTCTCCCGCCTGCGCTCCTCGAAAATCACTTCCTCCGTTGGTGCGTACTCGAAGTACTTGGCACGGCCATCAAACTCCAGAATCACTTTCTGCTGCTCCCAACCGAAGTCTCCCCGATAGTTGCCCAATGGCGTCGCGACATCCAACTGCAACACGGCGCCCACTATCCCCAACTTATCCAGAAGCACCCGGGTGCGGGTCTCCCCGACGGATTCGGACCTTGCATCCATGAACTCCAGGACACGCCGCAGGCGGCGGGTGCCACGGGTGATCCTGCCGTTATCCAGATAATCCTGCATCTTCCGGGGGTCTGCGCCGAGGCGAAGGGCATGGTCGGCAATGACGACCGCCCGCTCAAAGTCCAACGTCCGTGCACAGTCCACCACCGTGCGCTCAAGACTCGTGGTCTGCGCCGGTCTCTGCCATGGTGTCTGCACCTGAGCAATCTCGTGGGGGAGAAGACATGCCGCGTGAGCTGCGACATCGCTTCCTGAACTTGCCTTGGCCGGTGAGAAGGGCGTCGTCACATGTACCAGCGGCCCGCCTTCCCAGTCCTGGCAACCGTGGAGGCGGGCAGCGCTTACGTGGCTGTAGATACTTCCACCCAGAGTGCTGCACTGGTGGGCCTGGATCCGCAGCAGGTCCTGTTCCCAAGGTTTGCTTCGGCGCCATTGATCCATGCGCACGTACGCACCCCGCCTCAACCTGAGGAGCTTTCGGTTCCGAACACCGGCCGTGAGGACGCGGTCACCAAGGCCGCCGCCAACGAGCTCGGGAGTCGAGGCCACTGGGGATTCCGGCCAGTGTGCAGTGATCAGGGCATCGAGTTTTCGTAGTTGCATGGGACTATCGTGGCCAACATCTGCGCCCCACTGGCAGGGCCGGGATACCGTTTGTGGACAACTTCGTTGCCGAGCCGCTTATTCGTTGTTGGCCAACCACTTAATAGCGGGTTAGCAACGGGCTAGGACAGCGTCGGGGCGTGGCCGGGCTGGGACAGGGCCGGGGCTGGGGGCAGGCCCGGTGTCAAGGCAGGGCCCGCCCTCAGCCCTCCATGAACTTCAGGTAAGCCCGACCCTGCGCTTGGAACGAACGCTCCGGGGCCGGGCCAAGCTGCCCTTCGAAGGGCTCAGGAACAACGCCCGGCGCCTTGCCGTTGCCGGTCCTGGCCCACGTGCCCACCACTTCTCCCCCTGCCACGATGATTCGTTTGAACACTCCGTTCCTGCCCGGCACCACCAATTCAGCATGCTCGGGCGCGAGGACGAGGCTCCGGTCCTGGTAACCGAGCAGGAACTCATCGAAGCCAGGAAGAGCCAGCAACGCCCGCGAGCCTGGGACGCCGTCGTCGAGCAGTGCTGCTGTTTCAGGCGAAAGCCAAAAGGTGCTACCGCCGAACGGCAGCTCCACCAACCGGTCCTGAACCGAGGCGAGGGCCTTGCGCGCTTCCGTGAGGGGCACTTGGCTCCACCAGGCAAAGTCCTTCACCGTGGCAGGTCCGTGGCTCCGGACGTAACGCAAGAGGAGCTCCTCGATGCCTTCCTCGCGATCAAGGTCCCTGGAATCCTTGATCCACTCGTCAAAGGGCACAAACAACTGTTGGACGCCCACCTTGCCGCGTGAACCTGCCATGGGACCCTGGACCAGCCACGCACGCTGGCACAGGCTCCCGAGCAGATGGATGCCACGCTGCGCCTTCGTCATCTGGCCGGCTTCCTCGAAGGCGTCAAAGAGCTGCTCGCGCGTGGCGCCGCGTCCGCCGTCGGCCGTCTTGAGGGACTCCAAAGTCTTGAGTGCGATATCCCGGCAATGGCTGATGTCCTCGGCGGTAATGCCAAGCTCCCGATGACGGCCTGCCACCATGTTCATGAGTCGCGGACTGGTGATTCGCAGGATCCAGCGAAGGTCCTCCGGTGCCAGAAGGTGCAGTGTTCCCCGCATTGGCCATGATCGGACGATGGTTCCGGCGTCAAGGGCTGCCCGGACGTCTGAAGCGGCAGATCCCGGAACTCGCTGCCCCACTGCCCATAACGCGGATCCGAGGTCCTGCGACTGCATGGCTGTCATCCACCGGACCGCTTCCGGCACCGAGGCAAAACCTCCATTGAGAAGTCCTTGGCTGGCGAGCCGCAGTCGGCCCATGACTCGTGGAGTGACAGCGGTTGAACGCGTATCGGGTGCAGGCATGCTCCATCCTAAAAGCGCCCCGGCGTAACAGGGAACCTTGCAACACCTCCCAGCAGCCTTCCAGCACAGTTTCCTAGGATGGGTTCATGCTCTTTGGTGATCTTGCTCCGCTTGTGCGGCCGCTCAGCCGATGGTTGGCTGCGGCCGGCTGGTGTTGCACCGTCGTCGGGCTTGGAACGGGACTCGTTGTGGCCGTTGGTACTGGAGTCAGCCTCACGCCTGCCATGCAAGTCATCCAGATGGCGGGTCTGGTGGCGACTGCCACTGCCGCCCTGCTCATCGGTACCGCAGCCGCCATCCAACCTGTGGCCGATCCCGGGGACGACGCCCCGGAACCCTGGTTCTACCCTGCGGCCGCAGCACAAGTACGCAGCTTCCTGCTGGGTGCCATCGTGATGCTCCTGGGCCTGGTGGGCTTCGCCATGGCAGGTCTCTTCATGCCTAGCGGCCCTTCACCCCAAAGCATCGCCTTCAGCCAGATCTTCTTGCTGGGATCGGTGAGTTGCGGGCTGACCTTCCTGCTGCTCAATAAAGTCCTGCCTATCGCGGTGCGAGGCACACGCTAGTCCCGCCGCGGCTCGCTGTGTCGCGCTAGAGGGAAACGCCGATCAGCAACGGTTCGGGGTGCAGCTCAATGCCGAAGCGATTCACGACGCCGGCACGCACTTCGCGCGCGATAGCCACCATGTCCGACGCCGACGCCGAGCCGCGGTTCGTGATCGCCAAGGTGTGCTTGGTGGACAAGGATGCCCTGCCACCGGAAACGCTGGTTTCATCGAGCCCGAATCCCTTACCGAATCCCGCGTGATCGATGAGCCAGGCAGCGGAAAGCTTTACCAATCCGTCCTCGCCAGCCGGGTACTTCGGCGCGTTCTCCGGCAAGGCTGCGGCACGTTCAGCCGGAATGATCGGGTTGGTGAAGAACGAGCCCGTGGAGTAAGTGTCGCGGTCTGCGGCGTCAAGGACCATGCCTTTGGACGCCCGGAGCCGGAGGACTTCCCGGCGGACATCGTTGGAGTAGGCACGTTTGCCCGCCTCCACGCCCAGCACGCGGGCGAGCTCACCGTACCTGATGGGGGCGCTCATTCGACCCAGCGGCAATTGGAATTCGACAGTCAGTACCACGTAGCGCGGAGAACCTTCCACAGTGGTCTGCTTCAGGATGGAATCGCGGTAGCCAAATTTGAGCTCTGAGTTGGTGAACGTCTGAACGGCATTGCGTTGCCGGTCCCAGGTCCGCACGGCGGCGATGGTCTGCGAAACATCCGCACCATACGCGCCCACGTTCTGCACCGGCGTGGCACCTGTGGCCCCCGGGATGCCGGACAGAGCCTCAAGGCCGGACCAAGCATGCAGGACCGAGTGCTCCACCAGTGCATCCCAATTATGGCCGGCCTGAACCACCACGGACACGCCGCCGCAACTGTCTTCCGAGTCCACAGTGAAGCCCTCGGACGCAATCTTCAGAACCGTGCCGGGGTAACCGTCGTCAGAGATCAGGAGGTTGGAACCGCCACCAATGATGAGGAGTTTCTCGCCCTCCGCGTCAGCCGACCGCACGGCGTCGATGATTTCAGCCTCGGTACGGGCCTCTACATAGTTTCCTGCGGGGCCGCCGACGGCAGCCGTGGTCAGGTGGGAAAGCAGCGTCTGGGTCACCCATCAAGCCTAACGGGGATTGAAGTGTTCACTTGGTTCAAGAGACCTTGACGACTGCTTGGGACTTCATGAGGACCTTCTGCCCGGCTGCCACAACGGTCAGGTCGATGCGCACGGTGCCGGCCTCGGCGTCGAGCGCTCCCACCACACCGGTGACATCGATAACTGCACCGGCCTCGTCCGTTCCGGTGGTGTCAGTGACCAGGACCGGCTTGGTGAAGCGAGTCTGGTAATCGACGACGGCGGCGGGGTCCCCTGCCCAGTCGCTCACAAGCTGCACTGCCGAGCCCATGGTGAACATGCCGTGGGCAATCACGCCGGGCAGCTCAACAGAGGTCGCAAAAGCTTCATTCCAGTGGATCGGGTTGAAGTCCCCCGAAGCACCGGCATACCTGACCAGGTCCTGGCGGGTGACCTCAATGCTACGGGTGCCGATTTCCTGGCCAACCGTCAGTTCTTCAAATTTCGGGCTCATGGTTACTGTCCCTCTCCGCGGACCAGGATGGACGAGGTGGTGGTGGCTACTTTCTCACGGTCATCGTTGCCGTCGAGGGCGAAAATCTCTGAGCGCGTTGTGATCATCGCGCCGCCGCCCATTGCCCGTACTCCATCAACATGCAGTTCAGCCACGAGGCGGTCCCCGGCCACAATGGCGCGGTGATGGGTAAAGCGCTGGTCCGCGTGGACCACGCGAGAGAAGTCGATGCCGGACTCGGGGTCCTCCACAAGCTGGGCGTMGGCGCGCTGGGCAACAATAATGGCAAACGTCGGCGGGGCTACGAGATCGCTGTGGCCCATGGCCCGTGCTGTCTCAACATCGAAGTGCGCAGGATTGCTGGCCTTCACGGCCTTCGCAAATTCGCGGATCTTCTCACGGCCGACGTCGTAAACCTCTGCGGCAGGGTAGCTTCGGCCCTGCAGGTCCGGATTGATACTCATGCTCCAACCCTATCGGGCCAGTGGACCCAGGGTGGTGTGACGACTACTTCTTGTAGCTCTTGCGGATCTTCTGGCCGCGGACTACGAGCCCTGTGACGTGAAGCAGCAGCCCGACGCCGATCACGGGCAGGGAGGCAATGGCCAATCCTTGGTTGCCGCTCGTGTTGCCGGCAATGGAAAGGATGAGCCCGACGGCGATGAGCCCCATGGCGCTGAAAACCAGCGTCTTGTAGGCGGTGGACGAGGTGGCCCAGAATTCGTTCAGCACCGTCCAAGTCTACCGGTGCGCGTTGCGGGGCCCGCTCTGCGCCCCAAACCCCACGAATCGCACGGACACGAGGCCACACAACGGGTTAGAACAACGAATCCTGGAGGGCGGGGATTTCCGTGACGTGGGGGCCGAACTCGATCTTTCGTCCCTTCAAAGCGCCAAGGTCTGCCACAAAGCTACCCTCCACCTCGTTGCCCTCGGCATCGGGGAGACCGGCCAAGGCGATGGCACCGGAAAGGGAGTGGATCCGCAAACCATGCCCTCCGCCGTCGAACGCTGCCGGGTAGGGGTGGCGCGAAGAACCGGAGGCGCGAACGGTGCAGAGCCGGTCAGCCAAGGCCGGCCGCTCCCACTCTTCCTCCACGAGGGCGAACCCGGTCATGGCAAGTCCGCCCAGCAAGCCGCGCACCTGTGCGGCATGCCGGCGATTGGTGGCAACAAGCTCGACGCCGGGACGCGGCTCAACGAGCGACGCCGCCTTGGCAGCGGAACGGACCTGCTGGACGAGCCCAAGCTCACGGGTCACAAGGTCCTCGAGCACCCGAACAACCCGACCGTCCTCGGCAAGGGCAACATAGGAAGCGTGCACGGCACCCTGCTCAGCCAGACGGTTCCACTTGCGGGGTGCCGAGGCAGTCCCGACCTTGGTGGCCCCGTTGGCGAACGTTGCAACGTAAAGCCAGTGTGGCTGCATGAGGTAAGCACGCAGGCCGGTGGGCACGGGGCCGCCACGGTGGAAGTCATGCATGAGCCGGGAATCGTCCCGCGCGAAGCAGGCTCCGCACTGCTTTCCACGCTCGGCTGGGGAACCGCTGCGGCAGGGAATATGGGTGCGGTCGCCCGGCCCGTGAACCTTGGTATGGCCAAGGCACCACACACCGGTCATGACGCGCAGGCCCAGGGTTGAACCCGGGGCCAACGCAACGTCAGTGAACTCCCCGTCCGGCCGCAGCAACCTCAACGCCGGTGAAGAAGAGTCCCAAGCTACGCCGTGGACGAGCATGGCTACAGGGAAGGCTGGACCCCGAAGGCAACTGCGAGCTTCATGATCTTCTCGGCGCGGCCAAGGCGCGGAAGGTCGGAGCCATCGCGGATAACCCGGCCGTTGGCTTCGAAGTCGCTCATGAAGTCGGTTGCCCAGGCAACGTCCGACGGGGTGGGGCTGATGACCTCGTTGATTACCGTGGTCTGGTCGATGGCCAGGCACAGCTTGCCGGTCATGCCCATGGTGACGGTGATGCCGGTCTGCTCGCGAAGAATGGGATGGTTGGTGCCGACTGTGGGGCCATCAATGGGGCCGGGCAGGTTGCCGACGCGGCTGGCAACGACGAGCTTGGCACGCGGGTACGCCATAGCCTCGGGGGTAGCGGCCATGCCGGTGTCGCGGCGGAAGTCACCGGAACCGAACGCCAGGCGGAACGCACCCTGGGCGCGGGCAATGTGGTTGGCTTCCTCGATGCCGAGGGCCGACTCAACCAGTGCGATCACGGGAGTCTTGCCGTCCATGCGGTGGTAGGACTCGGTGACCTGGTCCGCGGACTCGGTCTTGGCGAGCATCACGCCGAGCAGGCCCGGGGTGCCGCGGAGGCCGGCGAGGTCATCGGCCCAGAAAGGGCTGGTGGCGTCGTTGATGCGAACCCAGGCCTGACCACCGGACCTCAGCCAGTTCACGACATTCTCGCGGGCAGCATCCTTTTGGGAGGGGTCAACGGCGTCTTCAATGTCCAGGATGATGGCGTCTGCCCGTGAGACCGCGGATTCGTCGAAGAGTTCCGTCTTCATGGCGTTCACAAGGAGCCATGAGCGGGCGATATCGGCGGGAATATTGCGGGTAGGCCGAATGGATTCGGCGGCGATGCTAGACGTCATGTATCTACCGTATCCGGCAAGCGGCCCGCAGGGCGAAGAAATCCGCCCGGTTGTGAGGATCAATACGAACTAAAGCCCTTATGACTGTGCCCGCGCCCAGTATGACTGTCCGACGGCGGCACGCGCCATTCGCTTCTTCATGCGGCTCAATGCTGCGACTTTGTGTCCGTCGGTTGCATTTCATGGCTTCGCGTTGCGCCCGGTTGCCCGCTGTTTCACAGCATTTCCCGCCGTTTCCCGCCGTTTCCCACCATGACCGCGGAGCTTTCCACCGGCGGTGCAGATGGGCTTACATCGTTCCCAAGCCGCTGAACGTACGGCTCCCCCAACCGAACCACACTCACTCGAAAGTAGCTCCCATGAAACTGCACCTGCCCCTGCTGAGCGTCGCGGCCGCCGTCGTACTAGCGCTGACGGTGTCCGGCTGCGGCGGTGCAGCCGAAGCCGGACAAGCCAATCAACCCGGCAACGAGGTCAAGGAACTCCGCTACCAAGGCTCGGCCAACAATGTGACCTTCCCCGAGCTTGCTGCAGACCTCGGCTATCTGGGCGACCTGAAGCTGAACTGGGTGGGCAACACCACCAGCGGCCCCCAGGACATCCAGTCCGCGGCCACCAACCAGACGGACTTCGGCGGCGCATTCTCCGGTGCGGTGGTGAAGCTCATTGAAGCGGGCGCCCCCGTGAAGGCCGTGGTCAACTACTACGGCTCGGACGAGAAGACCTTCAACGGCTACTACGTGAAGGCGGACAGCTCCATCAAGGAACCCCGCGACCTGATCGGCAAGAAGATCGCGGTCAACACCCTGGGCGCACACCACGAAGCGGTCATCAATACGTACCTGACGCAGAACGGTCTCAGCCAGGACGAGATCAAGCAGGTCCAGCTCGTCCCGTTGGCGCCGAACGATACCGAGGAAGCCATCCGCCGCGGCCAAGTGGACGCCGGCACCCTTGGTGGAGTGCTGCAGGACAGGGCCATTGAGGCTGGCGGACTACGTTCGCTGTTCAGTGATGTGCAGTTGCTCGGCAACTTTGCAGGCGGCCAGATCGTGCTCCGGAACGACTTCATCGAAAAGAACCCGAACACCACCCGCACCTTCACCACCGGCGTTGCCAAAGCCATCAAATGGGCAGCAGAAACACCACGCGACGAAGTCATTGCCCGCTTCACCAAGATCATCGAAAACCGCGGACGCAATGAGAGCACAGCCAACCTGAAGTTCTGGAAGAGCCCTGGCGTTCCGGACAACGGTGTGATCAAGGACGAGGACTTTACCCGCTGGGAAGCGTGGCTGAACTCGGCCGGAATCGTGAAGGACAAGCTCACGCCGTCCAAGTACTACACCAACGAATTCAACGATCTCGCCGGCGCCAAGAAAGGATAGCCATGACAGCCAAAATCAGCCTCCGCAATGTCACCAAACAATTCACCGTCCGGGCTACCAAGTCCACTGCTGCCACGACGCTCACAGCCATAGATTCGCTGAGCCTGGACGTGCGCGACGGCGAATTCCTCACCTTGGTTGGGCCAAGTGGCTCAGGCAAGACCACGCTGTTGGACCTGCTCGCGGGTCTCTCGACGCCCACGTCCGGCGAGGTGCTCGTTGACGGCAAGCCTGTGACGGGTCCCGGCAAGGACCGCGCTGTGGTGTTCCAGCAGTATGCACTGTTTCCTTGGCGGACAGCTTCGGCCAACGTGTCCATCGGCCTGGAAGGAGCAGGGCCGGACGGCAGGAAACTGAACCGGCGCGAACGGGCAGCGAAGGCCAAGGAGTATCTGGCACTGGTCGGGTTGGCCGGGTTCGAGGACCGGTATCCTCATGAGCTCTCCGGCGGCATGAAGCAACGTGTTGCCATTGCCCGCAGCCTGGCTTACGAGCCCGACGTCCTTCTGATGGACGAGCCTTTCGCGGCATTGGACGCGCAAACCCGCGAACAGTTGCAGGACGAACTGCTGCGCATCTGGAAGGCCACCGGCAAGACGATCGTGTTCATCACGCACGGCATTGACGAGGCCGTTTACCTCGGCGAGCGCGTAGCTGTGCTGAGCGCGCGGCCGGGCCGGCTGAAGGAAATTGTGGACATCAACATCCCCGATCGCGACGTCGAGGACGACATCCGCTCCCACCCGGCCTTCGTCGAGCACCGGCATGAGGTATGGACGCTGCTGCACGATGAGGTCCGTCGTGCGCAGGACGCGGGGCACCGGAAGATCCTCCCGGACGGCAGCGCACCTGATGAACCGTCAACCGTCACTAAAGAGGGAACCGTCACCAGTGAAAGGACTGCGGCCTGATGAGCACCACATTGACGCAGACAGAAACCGCGGCGGCAGCGCGCAAGGCAAGCGTCACGAGCGAGCCGGGTACCGCCGTCGGGCCTTCCGGTACTGCTGCCGCACCCGGGCAGGACACCACTGCCCAGGAAACCACCGCGCAACGTTCGACGGCGGTCCTCGCCACCGTGCGCCGGGTTACGGCAGCAGCCGGTTCAGGCGTGTGGAAGTCCGCAGGCATCCTGGCCTTCCTGGCACTGTGGGAACTCGGGCCGACGTATCTGGCCAGCCCGTCCACCAGAGTATTCCTGCCACCGTTGCACGATGTGCTGTTGGCATGGGGCAAGCTCTTTGAAGCGGGCACCATCCAGGGCCACATCGCAGCGAGCCTCACCAGGTCAGTAACCGGTTTCGGGGCGGCGCTCGTTGCAGGTGTGCTGCTGGGACTCCTGATCGCCTGGTATGGACGGCTCAACGCAGTCCTCAACCCCTTGCTGGAGCTCTTCCGCAACACGGCCGCACTGGCCCTGCTGCCCGTGTTCACGCTCCTGCTGGGCATCGGCGAGGAATCCAAGATCAGCATTGTGGCTTACGCGGCCTTCTTCCCGGTGCTGCTCAACACGATTGCGGGCGTGAAAACCGTGGATCCGCTGCTCATTCGGGCCGCGCGCTCGCTGGGACTGAACAGTTTCCAGCTCTTCCAGAAGGTCATCCTGCCGTCGGCCGTACCAACGATCTTTACCGGTATCCGGATGGCCGGCACCGCGTCCATCCTGGTGCTGATCGCCGCCGAAATGGTCGGCGCCAAGGCCGGACTTGGCTACTTGATCGTGAACGCGCAGAGCAGCTTCCTGATCCCTGATATGTACGCGGGCATCCTCACAGTCTCGTTGCTGGGCCTTGGCGTGAACTTCCTGTTGGTCGCCCTGGAACGCCACTTCTCCCGCTGGCGGACGGCYGTGGGCGCGGACGCACACTGAAAACCACCCCCGTGGCACCTGCCACAACCCATCACAAAGTAAGGAAAGAATAATGACCGTCATTACCGAAACCAAGCTTGAATTCGCCAAGCTAGGCTCCCGCATCGGCGCGGAAATCCGAGGACTCGATATCAGTGGAGACCTCAGCGAGGACACGATCGCGCAGATCCGGGGCGCGCTCAACGAGCACAAGGCCCTGGTATTCCGGGAAGCCAACATCCTCACCGACGAAGCCCAGGTGAAGTTCGCGAGCCATTTCGGCCCGCTCACCAAGGCGCACCCCACGGTTGCGTCCGTGGAAGGTGAAGAAAATGTCTTGCCGGTGGACAGCGAGAACGGCTCCGCGAACAACTGGCACACGGACGTGACGTTCGTGGTCAATCCGCCGCAGGCCTCCACGTTGCGGAGCATCGACCTGCCTGCCTACGGCGGGGAAACGCTCATCGCTTCCTCCGCTGGCGCCTACCAGGACCTGCCGGAGGAACTGCGCAACTTCGCGGACACCCTTTGGGCCGTCCACACCAACGATTACGACTACTCGGTGCCCAAGAACCTTGAGCACTCCAACGCGGAAGAACGACGCAAGGAATTCACCCGGCTGAAGTTCGAAACCGCCCACCCGGTGGTGCGCGTACACCCGTTGACCGGCGAGCGCGGATTGTTCATTGGGGGCTTCGCGCAGCGGCTTCGGATCGTGGGCTTGTCCAACACTGAATCCCGGGACATCATCAGACTGCTTCAGGCTTATGTGACG
This sequence comes from Paenarthrobacter sp. RAF54_2, assembly GCF_052113945.1. Lineage (NCBI taxonomy): Bacteria > Bacillati > Actinomycetota > Actinomycetes > Micrococcales > Micrococcaceae > Paenarthrobacter > Paenarthrobacter sp. RAF54_2. The sequence goes on along the minus strand of NZ_JBFRDV010000007.1, from coordinate 32,208 downwards.
CGCCCTGAGAACGTAGTCCGCGTGAATTGGGAGCCCAACCAGGTTGTGTTATTCGATAACCGGATCACGCAGCACTACGCCCCGGATAACTACGACGGGCAGCCGCGCAAGCTCAATCGGGTCACCATTGCCGGCGACATTCCTGTCAGCATCGACGGCAAGGCAAGTCAGGCCATCCAGGGTGATTCCAGCACCTACTCGGCGGTGGCCCCGGTGACCGTCCCCGCCGTTTCGTAGGGGCGAATATGTGTTGCTGTTGTAGCCCATCTGAGTCGCAGTTAAGCGCGTTTTCAGCTCGCTGAACTGCGACTCAGTTGGGTTTAACGCGCCTTAGGGGATGTTGCTTCCCCGCGCTGCCACCCACAGGCCATACCACTCGGCCCTGGTCATGGCCGCAGCCACGGAGGCGGCATCAGCGCAGGCAGCGATTCGACCGGGGTTGGTGGTTCCCAGCACGGGAGAGATCCGCGCCGGATGCCGCATCAGCCACCCCAGCAGTACCGATTCAGGGGTAGTGCCTTTCTCCCCGGCGAGTTGCTGAAGCATTTCAGCGGTAGCCGACTCGGCCGGCGACAATTCCTCGGTCGGAGCGCCGGTGTAGCGCCCTTGAGCCATGGAGCCGTAGGCCTGGAGCTCAATCCCCTTGGCCATGCATAGCTCCACCGTCCCATGCGGAAAGGTGAAGCCCAGCCCGTCCGCATGGTTGACCAGCACGGTGCTTTCCAGCCAGTCCCGCCGCAGCAGGCTCATCTCCAGTTGGTTGGCAATGATCGGCATCTCCAGGCAGTCCTGCAGGAACTCGATCTGCGCGCCGGACATGTTGGACACACCCAGCTGCCTCACCTTGCCTTCCGCAACAAGCTGCCCGACGGCGTCCGCCACCTCGCGCGGATCCATCAAAGGATCCGGGCGGTGCAGGAGAAGGACGTCTATGTAATCTGTTTGAAGCCGCTTCAGGCTTTCATTGACCCGTTCAAGGATGGCTTCCCGGCTGAGGTCGTAGTGCGTATCCAGCCCGCGCTCCCCCAGCCTGATCCCGCATTTGCTTTGCAGCAGGATCTTCTCGCGCAGGCCCTGCGAACGGGCGAGGACTTCCCCAAAGACGGCTTCGGACTTGCCGCTGCGGTAGATGTCGGCATGATCGAACAATTCAATGCCGACGCTTTTTGCTGCCTCGATGACCACAGCAGCCTGTTCGATCTCCGCGGCACCATAGGACGTACCGTCCCAAGGACCGCCAAGGCCCATGCAGCCGTAGATGAGGCGTCCCCGCCCGTTTGCATTATTCATTCCAGTATTCAACCAGTCGATTCGCAGCCGCGCTTACGCGTCGCGGACCACCCAGGCGGTGGTGTCGGCCGGGAGCCGGCCGCCTTCCAGTGGTCCGCTGCTCACGACGACGGTGCCCGCCGGAAGTGCGAAGGGCTCACTTCCGAAGTTGGTTACCGTTTCCCAACCACCCGGACGGCTGAAGTGCAGGACGTCCTGGTTTCCGGTCTCAACCCATTCGAGTTCCTCGTCGGTCTGCAGTTCCCGGCGCAAGCGCAGCGCTTTGCGGTAAAGCTCCAGCGTTGAGCCTTCACGTCCTTCCTGCTCGGACACCGCGTAGTTTGCGAACCATTCCGGCTGCGGCAAGTGTGCCTTGCCTTCTCCGAAGCCATAGGAGGGTCCTTCCGGGGTCCACGGCAGCGGGACGCGGCAGCCATCGCGGCCGATCTCCACCCCTGGGTTGCGGTAGAAGGACGGGTCCTGCCGCTCAGAGTCCGGGATCTCAGCTACTTCCTGCAGGCCAAGCTCTTCGCCTTGGTAAAGGTAGGCGGAGCCGGGCAGGGCGAGGAGCAGCAGCGTGGCTGCACGGGCACGACGCAAGCCGAGTTCGACGTCGAGCTCTTCCGCAGGCGCGCCAGCCAGCAGCCAGCCTTTACCGTCCTGGCCCTTTGACTTGCTGGCCGAGACATCCTGGGCAGCGTTGGTTCCCTGGGCAACTGAACCGCCCTTGGGGAGACCATAGCGAGTGGCGTGGCGGACGACGTCGTGGTTGGAGAATACCCAGGTGGAGGACGCCCCGGTTTCCTTGGCGGCGATCAGGTTTTCCGTGATGATCTTCCGGAAGGAAGCCGCATCGAAGTCGGCCTGCAGGAGGTCGAAGTTGAAGGCCTGGCCCAGTCCCTCGGGGCTGGCGTAGCGGGCACGACGCGATTCGTGCACCCAGGCCTCGGCGACGGCGGTGCGCGGCGGGTTGTACTCGTTGAAGAGCTTGCGCCACTCCGCGTAGACCTCGTGGACTTCGTCGCGGTCCCAGAACGGGTGCGATCCGTCCACGAAACCATCGGTGCCATGAGCCCGGGCCTCGAGGTCTGCCTTCATCGGCAGCGGCTCGGAGAGATCCTTGGCCATGCCGTGGGCGACGTCGATGCGGAAGCCGTCCACACCGCGGTCGGACCAGAAGCGCAGGGTCTTCAGGAAGTCCTCGCGAACCTCAGGGTTGTCCCAATTGAAGTCAGGTTGCTCCTTGGCAAAGATGTGCATGTACCACTGGCCGGGAGTGCCGTCAGGTTCAGTGATGCGCTCCCAGATCGGTCCACCGAAGACAGAGTCCCAGTCCGACGGCGGCAACTCGCCATTTTCGCCCCGGCCGTCCCGGAAGATGTAGCGTTCCCGCGCAGCAGAACCCTTCGGCGATGCCAGCGCCTCCCTGAACCACTCGTGGCGGTCCGAAGAGTGGTTGGGAACGATGTCGGCCACCAGCTTGATGCCTGCGGCATGCAGCGCGGCTGCCATCTCATCAAAATCCTCAAGCGTCCCCAGCTTGGGGTCCACGTTGCGGTAATCGTCGACGTCGTAGCCACCGTCCGCGAGCGCCGACGGGTAGAACGGGCTCAGCCAAACGGCGTCGATCCCCAGTTCCTTCAGGTACGGAACCTTGGCAGTGATGCCCTTGAGGTCACCGATGCCGTCACCGTTGGAGTCGGCGAAGCTGCGCGGGTAGATCTGGTACACAGCTGCCTGGCGCCACCAGTTCGGATCAGCCATTCGCTCTTCGTCGGTACGGTGTGCCTGAGTGGCGGAAGTGCTCACGAAACTCCTTTGATTTAGAATCTAAATTTATGTCCCGGACCAGTATGAAACGCTGGGCACGGAAGGTCAACATCCACTAGCCCTTAACGGCACCTTGTGTCACGCCCGCCATGACCCACCTCTGCGTGAAGAGGTACGCGACGATCGCGGGCGCCATCGCCATCAGGTAGGAGGCGAAAGACACGTGGTAGTTGTTGCTGAACTGCGTCTGGAACAGGTTTTGCCGTACTGGAAGGGTCTGCAGGGCGGGATCGGAAATGATCAGCGACGGCATCATGAAGTCATTCCATGCATAGAGGAAGGCGAAGATACCGACGGTTGCACTCATCGGCGCCAACAGCGGGAAAATCAGCTTCCAGAATGTCTGCCATGTTGTAGCGCCATCGATTCGGGCACTCTCTTCCAGTTCCATGGGGATGGAACGCAGGAATGCAGTGAAGAGCAGCACGCTGAAGCTCAGTTGGAACATGGTGGCCAGGAGGATGACGCCGAGCGGGTTGTCCAGCCCAAGACGACCGGTGAGCTGGATCTGCGGCAGTGCAACCACCGGGAACGGAATGAACATCGCCCCAAGAAGGTAGAAGAACGAGTACCTGAACAACCGGCGTTCCCAGTTGCGCACAATCGCGTAGGAGGCGAATGCAGCAAGGACGATGGTGGCAAGGACGGTCCCTGCGGTCACCAGCAATGACATCGTGGCACCCACGGGAAAGTTCGTCAGGGTCCAGGCCTGGATAAAGCCGTCGAGGCTGAAGGGGGCGGGAAATGAGAAGGCATTGCCGTCCACCGCCTGCCCCTGGGTCTTGAATGCCATGGACACCGTGACATAGAGGGGAAGCAGCACGGTTACCGCGCACAGCAGAAGGACCGTGGTTGCCGGCCAGTTGACCCGCTCGACGGCCGGAGCCGACCGCCGTCGGCCGCTCGGAGAGGTGCCGGGTTCAACGTGGGAGGAGTCCCCGATTGCGAGAGTGGTTTCTGTGGTCATCAGAGTGCATTCCGTCCGCGAGTCAGCGAGAGCTGCAGGAGTGAGATAAGGATGGCGACCACGAAGAAGATCGTCGCATTGGCCATCTGGTAGGCGTAGTCGCCGCCATTGAAGCCGGCGATGACAGTCATCGCGATGCTTCGGGTGGAGGTCCCCGGGCCGCCGTTCGTCAACCCGACGATGATGTCGTAGGCATTGAGGAAGCCCTTGAACCCAAGAATGATGTTGATGACCACGTAACCGGCCACCAACGGAAGGGTGATCTTCAGCAGCTGCTGGAGTTTACTCGCGCCGTCGATTTCCGCGGCCTCGTAGACGTCCCCCGGCACGGCAACAAGGCCGGCGATGTAGATGAGCAGCGCTCCGGGTACTGCCTGCCAGGCTGTGACAAGAACAATCGCAATCCACGCGAGGTCGGGGTTGGCCAGCAGGCTGCTCTCCAGCCACGGGATCCCTGCCGCAGCACCCGCGGCAGGCAGGGCGTTCGAAAACAGGAAGTTGAACACGTAGGCGATGATGATGCCGGAAACCACCATTGGGATAACGAAGATGGTTCGCAGTGCCGACTTCATCCGGATGCGCGAGGTAAGCCCGACTGCAAGCAGGAAGGCGATCACGTTGACGGCGATCACGGTGACGATGGAGAACCCGAAGGTGAACAGATAGCTCTGCAGGATAGCGGGATCACTGAAGATCGCGATGTAGTTTGTCAGGCCGATGAACTCCCAATCACCAATTCCGATGGAGTCCGTGAAGCTGAAGAAGATACCGATGATGCCCGGAATCGTGATGGCGAGTGTGAACAGGATGAGGCTGGGCACGAGGAAAAAGTAGAAGATCGGTTCCACGCGCCGCCTGTTGCGCTGCGGTGGGCTGCCCTGCGGTTGGCTGCTCTGGCTTTTGCGACTCTGGCTTATGCGACTCTGGCCGGATGTGGTTGAGGTGCTGATACTGGACATGTTCTGACTTCCTATGTTCTGCACTACTGGCGGAAGGCCAGGCGCGCCCAATCTGCGTCGAGTGTGCGGAGGGTGGATGCAGGGGACGCGCCAAACACGATTGCCTGCGTGTAGTTCATGATCGGGATGGTCCGCGGAACGAGCACCGAGGGACCCTGGTAAACCTGCGATTTCTCGTAGTACTCCACCATTCCCTCAATCCGGGGGTCCGGGACGTTTGCAGAATCCTTGGTGGGTGTGAAGCCCAACTGTGATTTGTTGTAGGCATCGATCACCTCTGGCCTGTACAGGTACTCGAGGAAGTTACGTGCAGCATCCTTGTGCTTGGACGCTTCCGGAATCCAGGCCGCGAGGTCCACATTGACGCGGACGCGCAGATCCTTGGGATCTTCGGTCATCGGCAGGGGAAAGGTTCCGAGCTTGAGGTCCGGGGCGGTCTTGGCGATTTCGCTGAATGCCCACGGGCCCTGCAGATACATGGCCGCCTTGCCCTGCGAGAAAGCAAGATTACCGTCGCCATAGGCCCGGCTTGCAGCATCCGTGTTGACGTAGCTCTTTGCGAGCGTCAGCATCTTCTCGACTGGCTGGTTGAAGTCTTTCTGGAATGACACGGAGGATTCCGGCCCAACCTCCGTGCCTTCGGCAGCAAGCTTCTTGAAGAAGTCAATGGTGTCCACCTGCCCACCTACGGAGTAGTCAAACCACCCCTGGGCGATCGTCCAGTCGTCCTTCCACGTGGCATAGAACGGCGTTACCCCAGCGGCTTTCAGCGCTTCACACGCCGCGACCATCTCGCTCCACGTCTTCGGCACGGCAATGTTGTGCGCAGCGAAGATCTCCTTGTTGTAGATCACCGAGGACGCCATGACCGAGTACGGCAGGGCACTGGTCCGGTCCGGATACGAGCCGTACTGATCCATCAGCGGTTGGAGGTCCTCGCGGACGCGGGAGGCGGCTTGCGTACCGGACAAGTCGCTCAACGCTCCGCGCTGGACAAAGCGGGACGTCTCCATGTTGTAGTTTGCAAGCGCGATGTCCGGTGGATTGCCACGGACAAAGCTGGCGGACACGACGTCGACACCCGAGGTGTCCAGTACTACCTCGGTTTTGTTCTGGGAAGCGTTGTAGTCGGCAACCAGCTTGGTCATGAAGCCGATGGCCTCCCGCTTGCTGAAGGTGAAGCGGATGGTCTCTTTGCCCGGTTCCCCGGTGCAGCCCGAGAGAAGGCCGGCGAGCAGAGCCAGACCCAGGCCCATCGCTGCCATACGTTTCTTGCGCGTAGCTTTCACAGACTCCATAGTCCTTTCGTCTTGCGGACCCCCAGTGGCCGCTATGCCTTGGGGAGGTGGTCGCGTTCAGCCTCCGATTTTAGATAGGAGGTAAATTTATGACCTATCGCTAGTATTTAGTGAGGAGCGCCACACGGTCAAGCTTTTGAGGAAATGCGTCGCCATCTAAATTTATGTACTAAATTTAGAGAGACCGCTCTATCACTCTGGTAGGCGGCTGGAAAGTGGGAGCACCGCATGCTGATCGGGACTGCGCCGTCAACACAGCTGGTTCGTAGGGTCAATGCCGGCGCGATGCTCAAGGCCATGCGGGGTGCCGGCGTCGTAACAGGCACCGAACTCATGGCTTCTACCGGACTCTCCCGCGCCACCGTCATTTCCATCTGCGACGAACTCGTCCGGCTCGGCTGGCTCCAGGAGCTGGAAAACCAGCGAGGGGCCGGAGACTACATCAAGGGCAGGCCTGCGCGCCGCTTTATCTTCGACGACAGCGCGGCCAGCGTGCTTGGGATCGACATCGGCGCCAACAAGATCACGGCCATAGTGGCTGACATGGCGGGAACACCTCTGTCGCAAGTCACGATGCCCTTCCGCACATACATCGTGCCGGCCAATGAGCGCGCGGATGTGCTGGACCGGATCGCCGCCGATGTCCTGAAAAAGGCCGGCGTATCTGCAGACTCGGTTCTTGCTGTGTCTGTGGGAGTGGCTGCGCCCGTAAGCCGCGACGGCGAGGTCCTCACCGTCCAGGAATTCTGGAAGTCCTTCGATGTCCGCCAGATTGTTTCAGAGCGGCATGGCTGGCAGGTACTCCTGGAAAATGACGCCAACCTCGCAGCCCTCGCGGAACGGTGGCAAGGCACCGCGCAGGGAGTCGACAACCTCGTGGTCATGCTCGCCGGCGACCGTCTGGGTTCCGGCATCCTGGAATCCGGCCGTTTGCTCCACGGGCAGCTTGGTGGCTTTGGGGAACTCGGATATCTGGATACGGTGGACGGCGTGGGCGACACCTACGGCATCGCCCACTACGCTGTGTTGTGGGGACGGGAAGCCCTTTCTGGCAGCGAGACCACCAAGCTGCGGGAACTTTGCGAGGATGATCCTGCAGCGCTCACAGCAGAGATGGTTTTCAAGGCAGCCGCGGAGGGAGACCCGGCCGCCCGTCACGCCCTGGATCGCGTGGCGCACCGCATGGCCCGCGTGATCGGGTCAATCAGTACCTTGGTCAACCCTGAGCTGGTAGTTATTGCCGGAGCCGTGGCGGCCTCTGCCCATGCCCTGATCCCAGCCATTGAGAAGCAGTTGCCGGACTTCACGTTCACTCCCCCGCGCCTGGCAACCTCCACTCTGGGCGACGGCATTGTGTCCCTCGGCGCGATCCGCCACGCCCTGGACTACGTCGAGGAACACGCACTGGACCTCTCCCCCTCGTCATTGCCTAAGCGCGCGGACGCTTCCTGATCTTGTCCAGCGCCGCCTGGAACCCGGGGCTACGCGCTATTCCGGCATTGACATGGTGCGCAGGTCCAGCTGTCTCAGAACACGATCTGCCACTTCAGGATCAGTCCCCGGCTCATTGCGCGCCTCCACCACTTCCTGGCGTGCGGCATCCAGCGCTATCGTCTGCACGGCAATGGCAAGTTCACGCCCTCGCTTGCGTTTCTCCGCCGCCGACTCGTTGCGCAACGTCCCGTCCAGCAGCTCTGCATGGAGCCGGCGCATCTTTTCCTTGACCAGTGCCACTTTGTCCGCGGGGAGTTCCTTCATGAGCTCGTGGTCCTTCAGGGCCGATACCGCCGCCGACTGGGCGCGCTTGGCGAGTACCCGTGCCGCGTCCTTTTCATGGGAACCGTCCTCCGTGGCTTTGAGGACCCGCATCAGCCACGGAAGTGTCAGGCCGGGCAATACCAAGGTGGCCAGGAGCACGGCGCAGGCGATGACCAGGATTTCGTGCCGCGCGGGAAAGTCGCTGCCATCAGGCAAGGTCACCGGGAGGGCCAAAGCGAGAGCCAGTGTGGCCAGCCCACGCATTCCGCACCATGTCAGGATGAGTACTTCCTTGGGCGAGGTTGGCTGCAGGAGATTCCGCCGCTGGTGGGCGGTTAACGCAAGCAGCCCGAGCCATAGGTAGCGAACAACGAACACCAGGATGCAGATCACCACAGCAACGCCGATCATCCCGAAAATCGCCGTCCCTTCGTCACGGATGACGTGACGGATCTCCAAGCCCACCAGGCCGAAGGCCAGTCCGGTCGCCAGCAGCTCCACCACGTCCCAGAACGCAGTCCGCGTGATGCGCTCAGCGGCGTCCTGCGGCCGCGCGTGGCGTTGCAGTTCCAAGGCGGTCACGACGACGGCCACCACACCTGAAGCGTGGAGCTCTTCCGCCAGGATGTACGCAGCGAACGGAACCACAAGCGTGACCGCACTGCGTGCCACCATGGAGGTCACCAGCTTGGTGATGAACTTGGTCAGACGGCCCATGGCGATGCCGATGACCACCGCCAAGGCCGCGCCCACCACGAACTGCAGGATAACGTTAGGCCCCACCTCGCTACCGGAGACCGTGGCGGCAACCGCTGCCTGGAAGATCACAATGGCGGCGGCGTCATTGAAAAGGCCCTCACTCTGCAGAACAGTAATGAGCCGCCTGGGCATGTGAACGCGGCCAGCCACGGACTCGACTGCGACGGGATCCGGCGGGGCAACCATAGCTCCCAAGGCAATCGCTGCCGGGATGCCAATCCCCGGAATCATGAGCCAGGCAGCACCGGCCACCACTGCGGTGGAAACCACCACCAAGGCGACAGCCATGAGGAGCAGCGTCCGCCACCGGACGCGGAAAACGGCCCAGGAACTCTTCTGCGCGGTGGCAAAGAGCAACGGCGGGAGGAAGATTGGCAGGATCAACTCAGGCGAGATCTCAAACYCCGGAAAGCCCGGAATGAAGGTCAACGCAACAGCCAGGAGCAGCATCAGGACCGGGTATGGAAGCCGAAGCCWGTCCCCCAAGCCCACAGCCAGCACCGTCGCAAGCAGCAATCCGATAATGAGTGCCAGCTGATGGATGTTCCCGCTTCCCCAGAAGTTGTTCGTCGCGCCTGCGGACAACGCCGCGGAAGCTACCTACCAACCTATCCCGGGGTGCACGGATCCCTTGCCAGCGTCAATCCGCGGTCAAAGCATCCACCACGTCAACTGTTCCATCCTTGAAAGTGACGGTCCGGTGGATAGTGCCGGGAAGTTCCAGGACGGCGGCCGCCACCAGGGCAACGTTCGCGCGGGAAGTCCTGGTGCCGTTGCCAGGATTGGCCGGGTTGACTTCGATCAGTCCTGATGCCGGCTCCTCCGTCAAAGTTCCGGGTGCCAGCACCGTCCAGTCCAGGCCGGTACTGCGCAGGTAGTCATCAGCGGCGGCCTTGGACTCGGCGTAGGGAAAGAAGGGGTGGTCCTCGGGGATGCCGTGATCCTTTGCGCTGCCTATGTAGGAAACCATCACGTAACGCTTGATGCCGGCTTCCTTGGCTGCGTCCATGGATCGGATGGCGGCGTCCCGGTCCACGGCATAGGTCCTGGCCGGATTACCCCCACCGGCCCCGGCCGACCAGACCACGGCGTCGTGGCCCTTCAGCGCCTGGGCGAGTTCCGCCGTCGTCGAGTTTTCCACGTCCAGCACCTGCGCGGTGGCACCGGTCTCCGTGACTTCTGCCACATGATCGGGATTTCGAATGAACGACGTGACATCGTGACCTTCGCCACTAAGAATCCGGGATAAATGAAGGGCCACTTTGCCGTGGCCGCCAATGATTGCGATTCGGCTCATGCACCCATTCTGTCCCACATGGGAGGGTGGCGCGGCCGGAGATATGAAAGACCCCGCAGACGAAATCTGCGGGGTCTTGACCTGTAGCGGTGGGGAGGCTCGATCTCCCGACCTCACGATTATGAGTCGTGCGCTCTAACCAACTGAGCTACACCGCCACGAATGAGAAAAACCTGTGTCAAGCCGGTCAAAACCGCCTTGACACAGGCCCTCATTCAGAGCCCCCCACCGGAATCGATCCGGTGACCTCGTTCTTACCAAGAACGCGCTCTACCACTGAGCTAGGGGGGCAACGAGTAAATACTCTACCGGACGTTTTCAGAAGCTACAAATCGGCGAAAATCCGGGGAAAAACGGCGTCGACACAATTTGCGCAGACGCCACTTTCCTGATCCAAATACCGCCCAAATCAGGGCAGACGGAGGACCTGTCCGGGGTAGATGAGATCCGGGTTTGGCACCGTGTCAGCATTGGTTGCGATCAGGGCTCCGAGGTCCACCCCGAACTGCGCAGCGATGCCGCTCATCGTGTCCCCGGGCTCCACCACAACCTCCGTGACGCGTGGGGCGACTGGACCCTGCTGCCCTGCCTCGGCAGCGGCCTCAGAGGCTGCCTGTTGGGCCAGTGGCTGGACCTCTGGCGCTCCGGGCTCCAAGCCCGCCTGCTCGGCGATCTGAGCGCCTGCAGCGTTGGCTGCCTCCTGCTGCTCAGCCGCTTGGGCTGCAGCGGCTTCTGCGGCGGCCTTGCTCGACGCTGAAGCATCGACGGCGGCAGTATCCTCTGCGGCCTGGTCCACAGCGGAGCGATCGGCAGCGGACTTGTCCGCAGGATCAACGGGGGCGCTTGGGTGATCCTTCTCACCAAGGCCCAGGTTCTTCTTCAAATTGTCGAGCAATCCCATGGGGAACCCTCCTACATTCAGCGTGCGACCGTCAGGCTCTTCGCAGCTACGCCACTCGTAGCACTTTGATCGTACGGCGGCTCCCCCTGGCATGGAACCCGCCCTTGTTCGTCCCACCCGCCCTTGAACGGAGGGAATGCCGAACAAGAGCGGGAATTGACGGGATTAAACGCCACAAGGGGCCGGCCCGAAAGCCGACCMCCTGACGGGAACTACTTAGTGATGATCACCAATAAAGTGTTTACCACTTGCCCTTGCGGTTGAAGTCGCGGTGTCCGCCTTCGCCACCGCTGCGGGGCTTGCGGGCGCCGTCGCCGTGTCCGCCGAAGCGGGAGCCGCTGGACTGGCCACGGTCACGATCGCCGAAGCTGCCTGCAGTGCGCTCGGAGCGGTCGCTGTACGTGCGGCCGCCACGGTCAGCAGAGGAACGCTCGCCACCTTCGGACTTGCGGAAGTCCTTCTTGAACCCACCGCTGCCCTTGAAGTTGCCGCCACCACGGTTTTCGCGGTCGCCATAGCCACCACGGCCTCCGGCGCCACCACCGGAGTAGCTGCCACGGTCGCCGCTGGGCTTGCGTCCGTTGTCCAGCTCGAGGTTGATCAGTTCGCCACCAATGCGGGTGCGGGACAGTGCGCGCAGCTGCTCGGGGCTCAGGTCAGCCGGGAGTTCCACCAGGGAGTGGTCCGAGCGGATGTCGATGCCACCGATCTGGGCGGAAGAGATGCCACCTTCGTTGGCAATGGCACCCACGATGGAGCCCGGCATGACGCGCTGACGGCGTCCGACGGCGATCCGGTAGGTGGCGTTGCCCTCGGTGAGTGCACGGGTCGGGCCACGGGAGCCGAAGCCGTCCTTGGAGCGTTCGCGCTTCTGGTACTCAGGAGCTGCAGGCAGTTCCTTGACCAGCAGCGGCTGTCCGCCCTGGGCCATGACGGCGAGCGCAGCAGCGATCTCCGAGGCCGGGACGTTGTGCTCTTCCTCGTAAGAGGAGATGAGATCGCGGAATGCTGCAACATCCTCGGACTCAAGGGTCTCGGTGATGCGCTCGGCGAACTTGCCCAGGCGCAGCGTGTTCACGGTCTCGGCTGTGGGCAGGTGCATCTGCTCCACCGGCTGGCGCGTGGCCTTCTCGATGGAACGCAGCAGGTACTTCTCCCGCGGTGTCATGAACAGGATCGCGTCACCGGAACGGCCTGCACGGCCGGTGCGGCCGATGCGGTGGACGTAGGACTCGGTGTCGTGGGGGATGTCGTAGTTGATGACGTGGCTGATGCGCTCAACGTCAAGACCACGGGCTGCGACGTCGGTAGCAACCAGGATGTCGATGCGGCCTTCCTTCAGCGCGTCAACAGTACGTTCACGCTGCTGCTGCGGGATGTCGCCATTGATGGCGGCAGCCTGGAAACCGCGGGCCTTCAGCTTGTCAGCCAGATCCTCGGTTGCCATCTTGGTGCGCACGAAGGCGATAACGCCGTCGAACTCTTCAACTTCCAGGATGCGGGTCAGGGCGTCCAGCTTGTGCGGGCCCATGACCTGAAGGTAACGCTGCTTGGTGTTGGCACCGGTGGTGGTCTTGGACTTCACCGAGATTTCAGCAGGGTTGTTCAAGTACTGCTTGGACATGCGGCGGATCTGGCCCGGCATGGTGGCAGAGAACAGCGCAACCTGGCGGGTTTCCGGAGTCTGCTGGAAGATCTGCTCTACGTCATCGGCGAAGCCCATGCGCAGCATTTCGTCAGCTTCGTCCAGCACCAAATACTGGAGTTCGGAGAGGTCCAGGGAGCCCTTGGCAATGTGGTCGATCACACGGCCGGGGGTACCGACAACAACCTGTGCACCGCGGCGCAGGCCCGCCAGCTGGGGACCATAAGCGGAGCCACCGTAAACCGGGAGCACAGTGAAATCGTCAATGTGCTTGGCGTAGGAAGTGAACGCTTCAGCAACCTGGAGGGCGAGTTCACGCGTCGGCGCCAGGACCAATGCCTGGGTCTTGCGGGACGGGCCGTTGAGGTCGTGCAGCTCAGCCAGGCGGGACAGCGCAGGAACAGCGAAGGCTGCGGTCTTGCCGGTACCGGTCTGGGCCAGGCCGACGACGTCGCGGCCTTCGAGGAGCAGCGGGATGGTAGCTGCCTGGATGGGGGACGGCTTTTCGTAGCCGACATCCTGCAGTGCGGCCAGAACGCGGCCATCGATGCCAAGATCGACGAAGCGGACGCCTTCTTCTTCCTCGTCTTCTGCCTTGGGGGCAGGAGCTTCGGTGAAGGCGGGGGCTGCAGACTCGGGTGCAGCGTTCTCGACGGGGGCAGCGGCGGTAGCCGGTGCTTCTACTACGGTGCCTTCAGCGGCGGTCTCTGCTACGTCAGCAGACTCAGCGTTCTGGGCGTCGAAGTTTTCGTTGAGATTTTCGGTCATAGGGGGAAATTCCTCATCCATAGGGCAGTCGGCGCGGCCCGGTTGGGCTTGGCCGCATTACTCGTCGCGAAGAGCCAGGCAAAGGTGCCCTGCTTTCGCAAGAAGTCCGGCGCTATCGCAATCCCATGGCAGGACTTCCCGCTGCATCTCTTGGCTGCTATCCCAGCAGTCTGTACAGCGTTTTCTTTAGCCGGCTCTCCCTATGAAAATGCCCGCACACATTTGCGGGCCCCAACACTTACCAGTCCTGCCTCAAGAATTGGGCAGGATAAAGGGATTTCCGGAGTGGGGGATATTTCAAGTGTAGGGCACAGAGGGGCCTCACCGCGAGTTGAGTCCTGATGAAGACGGGTGAGCTTGAGCACACCCGGACTCGTCGGCACTACAAGGCAGCCCACAAGGGCCCCTCAGGGCGCCCCTCACGGCAGACCTCAAGCCCGTTCAAGAAGGCTTACAACCCGTTCCGCCTCAGGACTTTCTCGAACTTCTCGTGGTATTCGTCCTGAAGCCGGACCTCCCCGTCCGCCTCGGCATCGAGCAAGGTTTGCACCATCTCCGGCGTGGGTTCGCTAAACCATTGGCCAACAGTAATGCCGTGCTTCGGTACGAACAGTCGGTGAATATGGTCTCCCGCGGAGACCGTCCCCGTCTTGATCACACGCAGGTAAGTTCCTACCCGCCCGGCCTGCGTGAAGCGCTTCACCCATTGCGGCTCGTCCAACAAGCGCTGGAAGGTGGCGCACGGGACGCGCGGTGACGTTACTTCCACTTCCACATCCAGCCCGATCTTCCAACGTTCACCAATGACGGCTCCCGTGGTCTCGATTCCGTCCACCCGCAGGTTCTCCCCGAAGACGCCGGCTGGAAGCTCACGATCCAGTGCGGCTGACCAGTAATCGGCGTCTGCCTGGGAATAGGCATACAGGGCCTGGTCTTCACCGCCGTGATCGAACCTGTTGGCTTGGACGTCGCCATGGACGCCGAGCTTGTGGATCTTGACGGGGCCTTCCACAGGACGCTTATCGATCGCGGTGACGCCAACGCTTCCTTCCGGGTCAGGCAACAACTGGTGGACACGGCAGACAGCGAGAAGGGATGCGGTGTTCATGGACAACAGTTTACGGACGGGAAGCCGGATTTAAGGATCGAACCGGTAACCCATTCCCGCTTCAGTGTGCAGATGCCGCGGCGCGGCCGGGTCCCGCTCCAGCTTTCGCCGCAACTGGGCAATATAGACCCGCAGATATTGCGTCTCCTTCGCATAGGCCTGCCCCCAGACCTGGGTCAGGATCTGCTGCTGGCTCACCAACTTTCCCTTGTTCCGGACCAACAACTCCAGGATGTTCCACTCGGTGGGGGTCAGCCGCACCTCTGACCCGTCCTTCACGATCTTCTTGCCCGCCAGATCCACCATGAAGTCCGACGTCGCAAGGGTAGGTTCCTCGCGATCAGTGAGGACCCGTCGCGAGGCAACCCGAAGCCGCGCAAGCAGCTCATCCAGTCCGAAGGGCTTGGTCACGTAGTCGTCCGCACCGGCGTCGAGCGCTTCCACCTTGTCCTCCGAGGCATGCCGGGCAGACAACACGATGATGGGCATGCTGCTCCACCCACGGATGCGGCGGATGATCTCCACCCCGTCCATATCCGGCAATCCAAGGTCCAACACAACAATGTTGACGCTTTGTTGCGCCACGGCGTTCAAGGCATCGGCGCCGTTTCCAACGGTCATTGCCTGGTACCCATGGGCTTGCAAGGTGATCTGCATTGCCCGCGCAATCTGGACTTCGTCCTCAACTATCAGCACACGGGTCATGCCCTGCCTCCCCCATAACCGGTCCACAGCGGCAACGTAACCACCATGGTCAAGCCGCCACCTGGCGTCGGCTCCGCGACGAGCGTGCCGCCCATGGCTTCCGTGAAACCCTTGGCAACCGCCAGTCCCAACCCAATTCCGCCGCCGGCGCCGCTTGCCCGGGCGGGTGAATCGCCAAGCCGCTGGAAGGGTTGGAACATCTCAAGCACTTCGTTGTGTCCCACCCCGCTGCCGTGGTCCACAATCCTCAGTTCACTGGCAGGCTTGTCCCCCACTGTGATCCCTGCCCCGGCACGTGCAGTCAGGATGACGTCCGAACCAGGTGCGTACTTCACCGCGTTTTCAACGATGTTCGCCACCACGCTCTCCAACATGCCTGAGTCGGCTGTTACCGGCGGCAGGTTGGGTTGCAGCTCGCTGCGTATTCGACCCTTCGGGATCCCGCGAAGTGCTTCGGGCAATATTTCGGTCCAGGTGGTGCCCGCTAGCAACGGGTTCACGGCGTCGGCGGTAATCCGGGACATATCCAGCAGGTTGTCCACCAAATGGTCCAGGCGGTCAGCATAATTCTCGATCGTCTCCAACAACTCCTTCTCCACGTCCGGAGGGAACTGGACCTCTTCCTGCCGCAGGCTGCTCACAGCCAGTTTGATTCCAGCCAACGGCGTCCTCAAATCATGCGAAACAGCACGAAGGATGGACGTCCGCATCTTGTTTCCCTCGGCCAGGCGAAGGTTGTCACGCCGGCTCTTGACCAGTTGCTGCCGCTCACGCACAGCCACCACAAACGCTCCAAAGGCCGCAAGCAGCCGCTGGTGTTGGGAAGATAGCGCACCACCACGCAACAACAATGTGTAGTGGGGATCGACGACGGCGGCATGGTCCGCGGCGGCATGGGTCACGGGCGGATTGGGGCCGGCGCTCGCAAGAACCCGCCACTGCGGCGGCGCGCCAGGCACCGAGACGCTGTCCGGGGCCGGGGAGCCCAAGAGTGTCACAGCCTCCATGCCGAGATTTCCGCGGACTTTCTCAAGGAAGGATTCAAGGCTGCCGTCCGAGCTGAGGATGCGCAGGGCCAACTCGCTCAGGGCCGTGGCCTCGGCCTCGGACCTCGCAGCTTCCTGGGCCCTGCGGCTCGCCAGCCCCACCGCGAGCGCCACGCCGCAAGCCACCGCCAGGAAGACGACCAGCGTGAACAGAGTGGTTGGATCAGCGATGGACAGGGAACCCACGGGTTCGGCGGACAAGTAGTTCAACAGGAAACTGCCCAGCACCGCCGCGACCACGGCGGGCCACAGACCTCCGATTGCGGCAACGGCCACGGCCGCTGCCAGCTGAAGGAGCATGATCATGGCGAAGTTGCGGAAGCCCAGAACAGTGACCAGGACTTCGACGCCGGGCGGCAACAGCAGGGCAAGGGCAAGGCCCGTGATAACCCGTCCACGGCCGATGCCCCGAACCGCAGGAAGACGCAGCAGAACGTCGTTGGAGTCGCTGCTTTGTGCTTCAGGAGCTGGCATGGCTACATCCTTCCACGGTTGGCAGGGTGGGCAGTTGTGCCCACCCTTCTGTGCCACCAGTGCCCGCGGTCCGCTCAAGGACTAGGCTTGCAGTCAGCATCTGGTCCGGCATGGCGCCGGACAATCCAACGGTCTATCCAGGGGGATATACATGGACCCGAACGAAGGCACCGCTGGCAGCGGTGCTTCAGGAAATGACGCTTCAGGCAACGGCGCGTCAGGCAGTGGCGCGTCGGGGGGCGGCGCTGCCGGGGGCGCTGCTGGCGGGGGCGGCCAGGGCCCGGACGCGGGCAAGAATCCGCCCAAGCCGCCACCGTGGCAGGTGCCCAAACCCGAGCTCCATCCTGAGCTGATCCCTCCAGCCAATGACAGGGACAATCCACCTGGCGGACAGAAGCTGAGCGGACAGAAGCCGAGCGGACAGGAACCAGGTTCCTCCAAGCCCGGTTCTTCCAGGCAGGGCTCTTCCAAGCCCGGCGCATCCAAGCGCGGGCCCGGCGAGCCGCTGCCTATCATTGACCCCTTCGCCAAGGAACGTGAACGCGAATCAGCCCAGGCCGAGGCGCGGAAGAAGCGTTCCAGGCGCCGCACCGTCGTCGTGGGTTTGGGTGTTACGGCCCTTCTTGCCGGAACTATCACCGCAGTAGTTGCCAGCAGCGAACAAGAGGCTGACTACGCGCAGGTCTGTTTCAACGATGAAACCGGCGAGCGCGTGGACGATACCCAGTGCAACAACAGCAGCTCGGATGGCCGCGGGTCGGCCATCTACGCCTGGTACTTCTACTCGCGGGGAGCCACCGTGCCTGCTGTGGGACAAAACCGCAACTCCTACCCGCCGAGCTACTCCAAGACGGTTCCGCAGGGCGCCAAGACCTCCACGGGTTACAGCACCAAGGGCGGCACAGTCAGCCGTGGCGGCTTTGGCAGCAGCTCCAAAAGCGGCGGAAGCTCGGGAGGCTAGGCGTGCAGCGTTTGCCCTCCGAGCCCAGGCCGGACTGGAAAAAGAAGATCGAAGAACAGGGCCTGGTCTTTTCGACCACCACCATGCCCGATGGCCGCAAAATCGAGTACTGGAACGAGTCGGCGTACTACGAATTCACCATGGACGAGGTGGAGACGCTCGAGAAGACTGCCGAGGACATGCACCTCATGTGTCTTGAGGCAGCAAAGTACCTCGCCACCGGGGCCATGGGCGATATTGGAATCGGGCAACAGGCGCTGGAGCTCGCCGGCGAATCGTTGCAGGCCGGGGACATGGATATCTACGGTCGCTTCGACTTCATCTATGACGGCAAGGGCGGGCCGGCGAAGATGCTGGAGTATAACGCCGATACGCCCACAGGACTCATTGAAGCTTCCGTTGCGCAGTGGTTCTGGTTGCAGGATGTGTTCCCGGAAAAGGACCAGTGGAACGGAATCCATGAGGCGCTGATCCGGCAATGGAAAAAGCTGCAGTTCCGCACGGGGATGAGCACGCTGCATGTGGCTCATTCGGAGGCCGAAGAATCCGGTGAAGACTGGATGACTGCCGCCTACATGCGCGATGTGGCGAGCCAGGGCGGGTGGACGACTATCGGCATCAATATGTCGGACATCGGTTGGGACCCGAACCTGAACCGCTTTGTGGACCTGGACAATTTCATGATCAGCACCATGTTCAAGCTGTACCCGTGGGAACTGATGATGAAGGAACCTTTCGGGCATCGGCTGCTGACGCGGGCCCACAATCCTCGATGGGTGGAGCCCGCCTGGAAGATGCTGCTCTCCAATAAAGCCCTGCTTGCTGCGCTATGGCACCTCTACCCGGGCCACGAGAACCTCCTGCCGGCCTACCTTGGCGATCCTGGCCCGCTCAAGGAATGGGTGGCCAAGCCTCTTCATGGCCGCGAGGGCGACAACATCCGCATCCATGCCCCCGGCATCGAGCTGCAGCAACCCGGCGGCTATGGCCGTGAAGGGTGGTGCTTCCAGCAGTACCACGCTCTACCCGACTTTGATGGAAACCACCCGGTACTTGGTCTCTGGGTGGTGGACGGCGAGTCCGTGGGCTGCGGCATCCGTGAATCTGATGGCCCCATCACGGACTATTTCTGCCGCTTTGTCCCCAACACCATCGACGCCCCGGCGCCTGCCGCGCCCACAACTACTTCCTATGGAGCTGCACTGTGAGCACTGAAAACCATGAGCACTGAAACCTCGACGCCGGACGGCGGTTCAGCGGGCGGCGACCGTACCGCCGTCGTACCTTCCAAAGGCCTCCATGCAGGAATCCTGGACCTTGGCGACTCCGTCATGCTGGGTTTGGCATCCACCGCGCCTGTGTATTCGCTCGCCGCTACGCTGGGGCTCATTGTTGCCGTCAACGGCAACTACACTCCCCTGATCCTGGTTCTTGCCTTCATTCCAGTGCTCTTCATCGCCTATGCATTCCGCGAATTGAACAGCGCGCTCCCGGACTGCGGCACCACGTTCTTCTGGGCACGAAAGGCCTTTGGTCCGTGGGCGGCCTGGCTTGGCGGCTGGGGCGTGGCACTGGCCGGCATCGTAGTCCTCGCCAACCTGGCCCAAATTGCCGGGAAGTATCTGTGGTTGCTGATCGGCGACGGTTCCCTGGCCGACAACACCTGGCTGGTTACCGCCACCGGGGTCCTGTTCATCGCGTTCATGACCTACGTGAATCACCGCGGCATTCGGCTGGGCGAGCACGTCCAGCGGACCCTGACCTACATCCAGTACATCTCACTGGGCATTTTTGCGGTGGCCATTATTGTTGGGATCGCGTCTGCTACCCCCGGCGGCGACAGCTCCATCCAGGCTTTCGACCTTGAGTGGTTCAACCCCGCGGGTGCCTTCGCCGATCCCAGCGCAGTGGTTCACGGGGTCCTGCTGGCCCTGTTCATCTACTGGGGCTGGGACACCTGCCTGGCCCTGAACGAAGAGACCGAAAACCCTGCGAAGACTCCAGGCCGGGGTGCCGTCATCTCTGCATTCGTCCTGGTGGCAATCTACGTTTCCGTGGCCCTGCTGGTGATGATGTACGCGAGCGTCGGGACCGAAGGCATCGGCCTGGGCAATGAAGCAAACCAGGATGACGTCTTCCTGGCCATGAAGGATGTAGTGCTGGGCCCGTGGGGTTGGCTGATCGTGGTGGCCGTCCTGGCATCCGTGCTGTCCTCAACGCAGACCACCATCCTCCCTACAGCCCGCGGAACGCTGTCCATGGGCGTGCATGGTGCCCTGCCGGCGCGTTTTGGCAAGGTCCACGAACGGTTCCAGACGCCGGGTTTCTCAACCCAGGTCATGGGCGTGGCTGCCGTGGTGTACTACGTGGCCATGAGCTTCCTCAGCGAGGACCTTCTGGCGGACTCCATCAGTGCCATCAGCCTGTTCATCGCGTTCTACTACGCCCTGACCGGTTTCTCGTGCGTATGGTTCTTCCGCTCAACGCTTCGGGATTCTGCCCGCAACCTGTGGTTCCGCGGCATCCTGCCCTTCCTGGGGGCGGTGTCGCTGACGGTGGCGTTCTTCATTTCGGCGGTGCAAATGTGGGATCCGGAGTATGGAGACACCCAGATCTTTGGAATCGGCGGAGCCTTTGTCAGCGGGGTCCTGCTTCTGCTCCTGGGCGTGGTGCTGGCCATCGTCTGCCGTTTCGCACCTGCCACGCGTGGCTTCTTCACTGGGGAGCGCGCCGACGCCGGGCTGGTGCGCGGCGAGTAAACGGCGGGTGCACGGCGCGTAAGCGGCGAGTGCGCCTAGCGTCGCGCTGCGGTCCACTGGCGCAGCCGGGTGGGAATGTCCGGGACCTCGATCTGGACAGCGTCACGCCGCAGCGCGATGAGCCAGCAGACCAGGATCGCCACGGCGCAGAACACCCCTGCACTGGATGCCATGATCCAGAGCCCTGGCGTCTGGACGTTCAGGTCTGCGGCACCCAGCGCCGTGCCGATGGTCTTTGGCGAATAGAAGAAGACCAGCGTGGAAAGTGCCAGCACAGCGGTCATCACAATTCTCTGCGCCCTGTACCGGCCAGGAGTTTCCTTGATGGTCCAGGCGAATGCCGGCAGGACCACAGCCATCCAGACCCAATGGTGGGACCACGAGACCGGGCTGATGAGCAACATGGTGAGTGCCGTCGTCGACATTGCAATGACGCGGGCTCCCTGCGAGCTTGCCGCGCGGATCAGGAAGGCCGCCAGCACAACTGTGGCGAGGCTGAGCGCGATCCAGGGAACGGTTACTGAATCCTGCGGCACACCAAAGTGCAGCAATGCGCCCTTGATCGAGAGGTTGTCCACGTAGCCGGCGCCGCCGATCCGGGACGTGTCAGGGAGTATTTCAAGCCAGAACTGCAGGGACTCGGCGGGCCGAACCACCCATGCCAGGAGGACGGTGCCGGCGAAACCAATGGACATGTTGGCCAGTCCACGCCAATCCTTGCGCATCAGGAAGTACAGGCCAAAGACAAGGGGTGTCAGCTTGATACCGGCCGCTATGCCCACCAGGAAGCCGCTGCCACGGACGCCCCGACGACCTGCGGGGCCAAGCAAGTCCACAGCCATCAAGCCCATGAGCAGGATGTTGATCTGGCCGAACGCCAACGTCTCACGCCATGGACCGAGGAACAGGACAGCCAGGACCAGGGCCCCGGCAATCCAGCGGCTGCGGCCGGATGACAACGCAGTGCGCCAGTCGTGCTTGGAGGCCCAGTACTTCACGATGGTGGCAGCAACCCAGGCGGCAATCGCTACTCCGGCCACGTTGAACAGCATGAGCGCGGCGGGTTGCGGCCAGAGTGCCAACARCCCGAAGATGAGCGCTGCGAACGGCGGATAGGTAAAGGGAAGTTCCGGTCCCCCTGCTGCGGCAACGCTTGGGCCGTACAGGTCCGAGGGCGAGGCGCCGGCGTCGTTGAGGATGCTTCCGCCGAACCAGTACACACTGAAGTCCAGGCCCTGCTTACTCCACTCGGCAAGCATCAGCCACACGGGCCAAATCAAGAGCGCCCACGGGAGCCAATGCAATGCGCGTGAAGTGGTGGATGCAGACCTCCCGGCATCCGCCTTAGCCTGTAAATCGACGCCGGGCAGTGCCATGTCTTTATCCCCCAATATATTCTTTGTGCAGTGGGATCCCAGTGGTCCCCGAATACATACTACTTAACGCCCGGCGGCGCCGATCCGGCTGACGGTTGCGCCCGTCCCAGCTGCCGGTTGCGCCTGACGCGGCCGAGGGGCGCGGGGTGTCTGCCTCGTGCGGGCATCCAGCCGCTTAGGATGCTGGAATGAGCGATTCAACGACGAACACCTCGGATGTGCTGGCCCTCGATTCCCTCTTGACCAGCGAAGAACTGGCTCTGCGCGAGAAGGTTCGGGATTACACAGCCCAGCGGATCCGGCCGAACATCGCGCGCTGGTATGAGGACGCGGTTTTCCCGCAGGAGATCGCGCCCGAGTTGGGCGAGCTCGGCGTCCTGGGAATGCATCTGGAGGGCTACGGCTGCCCCGGCCGGACCGCCGTCGAATATGGCTTGGCAGCCATGGAGCTGGAGGCCGGCGATTCCGGCATCCGCACCTTTGTCTCGGTGCAGGGCTCGCTCGCCATGACGGCCATTCACAAGTGGGGCTCGGAGGAGCAGAAAGAACAGTGGCTGCCACGAATGGCCGCCGGCGAACTGATCGGCTGCTTTGCGTTGACGGAGCCGACGGCGGGTTCGGACCCGTCGTCGATGACCACTTTCGCTCGTGAGACGTCCGACGGCTGGGTCCTCAACGGCGCCAAACGCTGGATCGGACTCGCCTCAATTTCCGACGTCATGGTGGTGTGGGCCCAAACGGAGGATAACGCGGCGGGCATCCGCGGTTTCCTGGTACCGGCGGGCACGCCGGGTGTCACGGCCACGCCGATCGAGCCGAAGCTCTCCATGCGCGCATCAATCCAGTGCGACATAAAGTTCGACGACGTACGGCTGGGTCCGGAGGCGATCCTCCCGGGTGCCATCGGACTTCGTGGGCCGTTCTCCTGCCTGAACGAGGCCCGGTACGGCATCGCGTGGGGAGCCATGGGCGCAGCTCGCGACTCCTATGAGGCCGCGCTGGAATACGCCGGTAGCCGGCTCCAGTTCGGGCGACCACTCGCTGGATACCAACTGACCCAAGAGAAGCTGGTGAACATGCTCCTCGAGATCCAAAAGGGCACCATGCTCGCCCTGCACCTTGGCCGCCTGAAAGACACCGGGCATCTTCAGCCCCAGCAGATCTCCATGGGCAAGCTCAACAATGTCCGGGAGGCCATCAAAATCGCCCGGGAGGCCCGCACCATCCTGGGCGGCAACGGCGTCACCCTGGACTATTCGCCGCTGCGGCACGCCAACAACCTCGAATCAGTGCGCACGTACGAGGGCACCGACGAGGTTCACACCCTGATCCTCGGGCAGCACATCACGGGGATCGGCGCGTTCCGGGGCTGAGCACCAAGTAGGTCGCAGTTAAGCGCGTTCTGACGGCTCAAAACGCGCTCAACTGCTACGTAGTTGGGTGAGGGGGCAGGGCTGGGTCAGGCGGAAACTGTGGCGGGTTGCTTCTTCGCTGAATCCTTGCGGATGGTTGCACTGATCACTGCAGCTACCGTGCACATGGCTGCTGCGCCCATCCAGGCGTAGTTGTAGTGTCCGGTGGCATCGCGGATGAACCCGGCAGCCAGTGCGGCGGCCGCCGCTCCGAGCTGATGGGCCGCGAACACCCAGCCGAAAACCACTGAGCCATCGGCGCCGAATACCGAGCGGCAGATGGCTGCCGTCGGGGGCACCGTAGCTACCCAGTCCAGGCCGTAGACCACGACGAAGATGATCATGCTCGGTTCCACGGACGAGCCCAACAGCAGCGGCAGCACCAGAAGACCGATCCCCCGGAACTGGTAGTACACCGCCAACAGAACCTTGGGGTTGAAGCGGTCCGTCAGCCACCCGGAGGCGATAGTCCCCACGATGTCGAAGATCCCGACGACGGCCAGCAAGCCCGCCGCTGTGGTTTCCGGCATGCCGTGATCATGAGCTGAGGGAATGAAGTGGGTGCCGATGAGCCCATTGGTCGTGGCGCCGCAGATGGCGAAGCCCGCCGCCAACGCCCAAAACGTACGGACTTTGCTGGCACGTTTGAGGACCTGCAACGCCCGGACAGCCGCGTTCGCCGAATCCGGCTTGGCTGTTACGGAAGCCGTCGGGGGCGGCGGAACTGCAGCGCCCGGCGTCGTGGTCTTTGAACCGGCGGTACTGGCCGCGGGTGCTTCCGCGCCATAAGGCAACACCCCGACGTCGGCGGGTGAGTTCCGCAGCCACCGCAAGACCAGCGGTACCACCGCGAGCGCACCGGCGGCGATGAGCAGGGACGCGCCCCGCCAGCCCGGGTTCTGGGCAAGGGCGGCGATGAAGGGCAGGAAGACAAGTTGGCCGGCGGCGCTGCCGGCGGTCAGGATGCCGATCACCAGGCCACGGCTCTTGGCGAACCACGTGTTGGCGATGGTCGCTGCGAAGACGAGGGCCATGGATCCCGTTCCCAGGCCAATCAGCACGCCCCAGGTGAGCAGGATCTGCCAGGACTGGTTGACGAACACCGTTAGCGCTGAGCCCAGACCGATCAGGCAAAGCGCGAGCGAGGTGACTTTGCGTATGCCGAAGCGTTCCATTAAGGCGGCGGCGAAGGGTGCCGTCAGCCCGAACAAGACGAGGTTGATGCTCACCGCCAAGGACAAGACTGTGGTGGACCAGCCGAATTCCTGTTGTAGCGGAACCATCAGCACTCCAGGCGCGGCCCTGAAGCCGGCGGCCCCAACCAGGGCGAGGAAAGCTACGGCGGCCACAATCCAGGCCGGGTGCAGTCTGCGGCTGGGTCCCTTGCCGGGTTGCTTGCCGGATTGCTTGCCGGTTGGGACGGCTGCATTGCTTATCGGAGTTCCGGTGACATCGGGAGCGGTCATGCGGAGATCTCCGTTTCGGGGGAAGTTGTTGGTACGGGTGCTATGGCCAGGGGCAGCGGATGGTCACTGCGTGTGAAGCTGTGCCAGCTCGTGTTGGCAGCTGTCAGGTGGACGCCACAATGGGTGCACGTGTCTGCCGACGCCGTGATTTGTCCGCAGTCAGTGTGAACGACCTTCATATGAGAGACCTCGCTGGGGGCGTCCAAATGTTTCTCTGCCCAAATGATGATGGCGTTGAGGACCGGAAGAGCGTCCTCGCCCTTGGGGGTGAGCACGTATTCCTGGCGCGTCCGGGCACCATCCTGATAAGGGCGTTGCGTCAAGAGCCCGTCCTCGAGCAGCCATGCCAGACGTTTGCTGAGAACGTTGTCCGCGACTTCCAGTCGCTCCTTGATGGCTTCGAAACGGCCGTTTCCAAAGAAAATCTCGCGCAGGACCAAGCTTCCCCATGGATCGCCGAGGACGTCGAGGCCCCGCGCCAGGCTGCACGTGCGGGCGGACCAGTCAGATCGCAAAGGCATGTGGACAAAGTACCTGACTTTTCTAAAGAAAGCTAGATTATGTGTGGCGCCTTAGCGGACGCCTTTGCTTCCTGACCCTCTTTGGAGTTTGGACTGCCCGGAAGCACCCTATTTTGGTTGATTTCCCCCGGACCTCCGCGGCAAAGGAGGTCAGGAAGCCACCCGCCCGGCGCGCATCTCGGCAGCAACGAGGCCCGTGCGCGAAGGCCGGTAAGCCAGGGCCCAGTAGACCAGCAGGGCGATTCCGCACACCACACCCAGGCTTGACACCATCAGCTGCCATTGCGTCTGGGGATCCTTCCCCCACTCGGCGGCGCCTGCCCAGACGGCAAGGTTCTTTGGCGTCATGTAGAAGGCAACCGTGGAACAGGCCACGATGATCCATCCCGCCGTGCGCATCCGCCCGCTGCGGGACGGCACCCGATGCATCGCAAAAGCCATGCTGGGCAGGGCTACCGCCACCCAGACCCAGTGGTGGGACCAAGAAACGGGGCTGACCAGGAGCATCAGGATGGCTGTGGCCGAGACCGCGACGAAGTTTTCATCCACGTCCACGGCCCACTTAATGATTTTTGCTGCAAGCGCCGCGAGTGCCAGGGAAAGAACCAACCACACCACGCTGGTGAGGGAGGAATCCGGCATGCCGAAATGCAGGAGCAGCCCCTTGACGGACAAGTTGTCCACGTAGGCCGGGCCGCCGATGCGCCCGGTATCGGGGAGGATCTGGGTCCAGAATGCCAGGGATGCTTGCGGCAGGATGGCCCACGCGATCGCGATGGATCCGAAGAATCCAGCGGCCATCCATGCCAGCGCCTTGAAGTCGCGGCGGACCAGGAAATACAGGCCGAACGCCAGCGGCGTGAGCTTCACACCGGCAGCCAGGCCGATCAAGAGTCCTGCGGGCCACCGGATGAGGCCAGCCCGCGCCTTACCGAAGAGCGCGAAGTCCGCCAGGATCACGCCCATCAGGATGATGTTGATCTGGCCGAAAACGAACGTATCCCGCCATGGGCCCAGGAGCAGGATGGCTCCTGTTCCCACTAAAGCAGTGGTCCTGAAACGATAGTCGGCGAATGCTGAACGCCATGTCTTCAGGCCGAAATAATGGCGTGCCAACCAGGCAGCCACCACTGCGGCACCTGCCAAGGCGGCGATGATGAAGACCATGCTGCTGGCAAAGAAACCCATTGCTGCCAGGCCGGCAAAGAGCAAGGCCGCGAAAGGCGGGTAAGTAAAAGGAAGGCCGTCGCGCACGGCATACAGGTCCCCGCCTTGGAGAACCTTGCCGCCGCCGTAGAAATAGACCTCGAAGTCGTTCAGGAACGGCTGGTAGTCCGTGTAGAGGAACCAAACGGCGACGGCGAGCGTCAGCACGCCTGCGACGGTCAGGATCCAGCCGCGCTGGGCAGCCGAAACAACCGTGAGTGAAGAAGAAGCCACAGTGTCAGCCGTTGCTGATCTTGGCGAAGGCCTGTTCAAGGTCCGCGATCAGATCCTCGGATTCCTCGATGCCACAAGAGAGGCGCAAGAGGTTCACGGGAACGGCCAGTTCTGTCCCCTTGACGGAAGCGTGCGTCATCTCCGAGGGGTAGTTCATGAGGGACTCGATTCCACCCAGCGATTCGGCCAAGGTGAAAATCGAAGTGGATTCGGCAACTGTACGGGCCGCTGCCTCACCGCCCTTGAACTGGACAGAGACCATGCCGCCGAACTTCTTCATCTGCTTCGCCGCGAGTTCGTGGCCGGGGTGGTCCGGGAGGCCCGGGTACAGCACGGCTTCAACTTCGGGGCGCTGCAGCAACCATTCGGCGACAGCCTGGCCGTTCTCGCTGTGCCGGTCCATGCGCACGCCCAGGGTCTTGAGGCCTCGCGTGGTGAGGAAAGCATCCATCGGCCCGGAAACAGCACCAACGGCGAACTGGATGAAACCGATCTTCTCGGCGAGCTCGGCGTCGTTGACCACGATCGCGCCGCCCACCACGTCCGAGTGGCCCCCAATGTACTTGGTAGTGGAGTGGATCACGACGTCGGCCCCCAGGTCCAGCGGGGTCTGCAAGTAGGGAGACGCGAAGGTGTTGTCCACCACCAGGAGGGCACCGGCGTCGTGCGCTACTGCGGCGAGCGCCGCGATGTCAGTGATCTTCATCATGGGGTTGGACGGGGTTTCCACCCACACCATGCGCGTCTTGTTCGCTCCAACGGCACGTGCCACAGCATCGAGATCGGACAGGTCAACGGGAGTGTTTCCGATGCCCCAGTCGCCGAGCACGCGGTTGATGAGGCGGTACGTGCCACCGTAGGCGTCGTTGCCCAGGACAATGTGGTCCCCGGGACGCGCCACAGCGCGGATCAGCGAGTCTTCTGCAGCAAGGCCAGAGCCGAACGAGAACGCGGCCGAACCACCCTCAAGGGCTGCCAGCTGCTCCTGCAGGGAGTCACGCGTGGGGTTGCCGCCGCGGCCGTACTCGTAGCCTGAACGCAGGCCGCCAATTCCGTCCTGGGCGTAGGTTGAGCTGAAGTGCAGAGGCGGCACCACAGCGCCTGTCCGGGGTTCGAAGGCCTGACCGGCGTGGACGGCCCTCGTGTTGAACCCGGCGTTGTTGTTGACGGACATGGAAGCTCCTCTTTCAGTGTTCAACGGTTGGAAGTGGGCGCGTGGCGCTCAGTTGCTCAGGTAGGCCAGGAGGTCGTGGCGGGTCAGGATGCCCACGGGCGCCCCAACGAACGTGACCATCACAGTATCGACGTCGGACAAAAGCTCGCGCGCCGCGGAAATGGTCTCCAGGGATCCGATAACGGGCAGGCGCTCCCCCATGTGTTCGGCGATCTTGTCCGTGAGTTTGGCTTCGCCGCGGAACAGCTTGGTGGTGAGGCTGCGCTCATCGACTGCGCCCAGGACCTCGCCCATGACTACGGGTGGTTCCTGCGAGAGGACCGGGATGTGTGAGACGCCGAACTCGTTCATGATGTTGATGACGTCTCGGACAGTCTCGTTCGGGTGGATGTGGACCAGGTCCGGCATCTCGCCTGTCTTGGACTTCAGCACCTCGCCGACGGAGGACTCCTCGCCGCCGGAAAGGAAGCCGTAGGAGCGCATCCATTGATCGTTGAAGATCTTGGCAAGATAGCCACGGCCCGAATCCGGGAGGATCACCACAACTACTGCGGACTCGTCCAGATCCTTGGCGGCCTGAAGTGCAGCGACCACCGCCATGCCGGAGGAGCCGCCCACCAGGAGGCCCTCCTCGCGTGCCAAGCGGCGGGTCATGGCGAATGAATCGGCATCGGAGACTGCAACCACCTGGTCCGGCACGGTTTTGTCGTAATTGGCGGGCCACATGTCCTCGCCAACGCCCTCCACGAAGTAAGGACGTCCGGTGCCGCCTGAGTACACAGAACCTTCGGGGTCTGCGCCGATGATCTTGACCCGGCCGCCGTCGGACCCTGGCCTGTCTGCCGAGACTTCCTTCAGGAAGCGGCCCGTGCCGGTGATGGTGCCGCCCGTTCCCGCTCCGATGACCACGTGCGTCACCCTGCCGTCAGTATCGCGCCAGATCTCCGGGCCCGTTGACTCGAAGTGGCTGCCTGGAGCTGCTGGATTGGAGAACTGGTCCGGCTTGAAGGCGCCGGGAATTTCTTTGACGAGGCGATCGGAGACGCTGTAATAGCTTTGCGGGCTGTCGGGGGCAACAGCTGTAGGCGTCACGACAACTTCGGCACCATACGCTGCCAAGACAGCGCGTTTATCCTCGCCCACTTTGTCCGGCACTACAAAAATGCACTTGTAGCCCTTTTGCTGCGCAACGAGCGCCAAGCCGACGCCGGTGTTCCCCGACGTCGGTTCAACGATGGTTCCGCCTGGCTGCAGCCGCCCGTCCTTTTCCGCTTCCTCGATCATCTTCACGGCGATGCGGTCCTTGATGGATCCGCCGGGATTGACGTACTCGAGCTTGACCAGGACGGTGGCTTTGATCCCGTCCGTTACGTGGTTGAGCTTGATGAGCGGCGTATTGCCGATGAGGTCCAACACGGACTGGGCGTACTTCATAGGTACAAAGTTACCGCCTGCCCGAGGCGTGCCCTCACCTGCCGCGCATCACTTCCCGGCAGAGGAGTCGGTTTGCCAGAGGCCCAGGATGTTGCCCTCGGTGTCCTTGAAGTAGGCATACCAGCCCATTCCGGGGACGGCATCCTTACCTTGAACGATGGAACCGCCAGCGGATTCCACCTGGCTGAGCGCGGCGTCTACATCGTCGACGTCTATGGTGAGGACGGGATTTTTCAGATTTTCAGTTCGGGGGAACAGTGCGCCGTTGATGGCTCCGGGTTCGCTGGGCCTGCCGGTCTGTTCATCGGACGGAGTAGTGATGGCGATCGTATAATCCATCTCCTGCATAGGGCTGAGATTCCAGCCGAAAGCACTTTGGTAAAAAGTGTTGGCCCTCTCGTTGTCATCCGTGGGAATCTCAAAATGCACTATTCCGGCCATGGTTTGCGCTCCTGGATTTTGGGGTTCGGACGCGGCCCACCCGCGCCACATCAGGGAGTCTAGACCCGTGAAGCAGCCGCCGTAAGAGGCTTGCAGGAGTGAATTGTCAGCCAGCCGTGGGACCATGAAAACATGACCATCGCAGACGCCCCGCCCCTTGTTGCGGCCGCGGCAGACGCTTCCTTACGATGGCACCCCGGCGCCTCCTACAGGCTCGACCAAACCATGTTTCCCCTGATGCGGGGCAATGCCGACCCCTCTTTCGCGGCCCATCCCAACGGTTTCTGGATGGCCTTCACCACTTCTTCGGGGTCTGTGACCCTGCGGCTCTCGGCGGGTGGAGTGGGCGAGGATACGTTCGTTGACGCCCAGGCCTGGGGGTCCGGGGCGGAGGACGCCATCGTCGGCGTTCCCCGCCTCCTCGGCGCGGACGACGACTGGTCCGCGTTTGACGAACCCGGCTTCCATGCAACGCTCCCGCGCTTGGTCACTGAAGCACGACGCCGGAACCTGGCACTGCGGCTACCCTCCACCGGGCGGGTGGTTGACTCCCTTGTGCCCACCATTTTGGAGCAAAAGGTCACCACCTTGGAGGCAAGGCGTGGCTACCGGTACTTGATGTACCGCTTTGGAACCAAAGCCCCCGGCAGTGTGGCTCCGGCAGGACTCCTTGTACCTCCGACTGCACGGCAGTGGTTGGCCGTTCCATCCTGGGAGTGGCATAAGGCGGGAGTCGGGCCACAACGCTCGACGACAGTGATGCGGGCGCTGCAATCCGCCGTCGCGCTTGAACGTTTGGCTGGCCTGGACCCAGCGCGTGCCGGAGCCAAACTGCAGACCATTCCCGGCATCGGCGGTTGGACTGCTGCCGAAGTGGTCCAACGGACCCACGGCTGCCCGGATTCGATTTCCGTGGGCGACTACCATCTGGCGTCTTATGTGGGCTATGCGTTGCTGGGACGGAAGATTGACGACGCCGGCATGCTGGAGTTGCTGGAACCTTGGCGGGGACAAAGGCAGCGGCTGGTCCGCATGCTTTACCTGAGCGGCTTCCGCAAACCGACTTTCGGGCCAAGGATGACGGTCCAGGACCACCGCGCCCACTAAAGCAACGCGGGGTCACTTGTGGCCCATGTTTGCTTCCCCAAAGGGCCATAAGTGACCCCGCGTTGCCCTACATTGCGCGGAGCTTCGCATTCTTGATCCTGGAGATCACTCCGGCGAAACCTTCGGCAAGGTCGTCTGCATTGACCTTGAAATAGGACCAGCCCGCGCTGAGGAATGCCTCGTCGCGGCGGTTATCCCTGGACTGCTGTTCACGCGTCAGGTGATGGGCGCCGTCGTATTGTACTGCGATGCGAAACCGCCGGTACCCGAGGTCGGCCCTGGGTGATATCGGATCCAGAAGGTCCAACTGCAGCTGTAGTTCCGGTTCCGGAAGGCCGGAATCCGCATGGCCAAACGCAGGAATGTTTCTGGATACGAATCTGCGCCCACCCTCATTTCGTCCAGCGCCAGGCGGGCCTTTTCCACCCCTTGGAGGTTGGGGTGTTGTCGGATCAAAAGGCGAAGCCCCGAGGGGTAAGCATAGGGTTCGGACCGTGATTCAAAGGCTGGTCGAGGGCGACGGATCAGCTGATCGCCCATCGCAATGACATAGGGAAGAGGCAATTCCGCGGCTAGGTCCAACCAGGTCCGGGGGCGAACGGAGACCGGGACTCCCTGATAATTCACAACCTCGCCAGGGAAAACCCGAACTCTGTGACCTATTATTCCGGTCCGGCGAACGCGCGGCAGTTGATGTGGCTTGCTGAGATGGATTGTCTCCTCGTTGCCCATCCAAGGCGGAAGCCCCAGCCCGGTCAAAAGGGCAGCAGTCTCATGCGAAACCCAGGCGCCCGGTGTTGCGGCGGCCAGAACCCTGGCCCGTTCCAGCAATGCAATCTCACGTCCCGTTGGCAGATAAATCAGCCGACCGCCGTCGGCCAGGTCCTTGGCTCTCAGGCGTTTGGTCGCGACGCCCAAGGCGCGGGACTCATAGACGGTGAAGGGCCGAGCGTCGAGCCCGTCCGGCAAAGGATTGATACGAACCATGCACTCCAGTCTGTCGGCTGGAGGCCTAGGAAATTGAGTTATCCACAGGTCCACCTTCTGACAAGGCAACGCGGGGTCACTTATGGCCCTTTAGAGGCGTCAACATGGGCCATAAGTGACTGTGAGGATTGTTGTGGCTGGTCTGGGACTGGCTGGCAGAGTGGGTATTGGCCGTGCTGCCCCTTGGATGTGACTCRGTAAGTGACTGGCCCCGCAAGGGTGTCCTGGAGTGGGATCTGTCCATCCGAGGGGTGGGGCGGCCGGTACCGCCCGGCCCACCTCGGTAACTTGATCAGAAGGTTGTCCGCCCGCTAGGGCGTGACTCGTCACAGTGTTGTTCCGAAGT